>NZ_CP134050.1:4045000-4262500 GCF_031583145.1 Brevibacillus brevis
ACTGTTTTGCCGCCTCCGCGCAAGTGGCTTGGAACGCCTCTTTTACGCTGCGCTCGTCCCACAAGAGCGTATCATCCAAATCAAAAAGAACCGCTTTGATCGACATCTGTTGTATTCTCCTTTTTCCCTCGTATGGTCTCTCTACGTTCTATGATCAAGGAATCAGGGCGTTTTTTCAAGATCCGTGTGGAATATTCACCGCGTATTTTGGGCAACCATGCTTCGTACTCATTACCTATAGATGTTTCACGGAGAAACTGATTGAAGAAGCATCCGTAAACAATCTTGTCAGAGACGAATGAAGGAGTTGGTTGTCCGTGACGATCAAGACTTTGATTCTGTGGATCATCGCCATTGTTGCCTTGGCGCTTGTGGCAGCTTTTGTGTCCAGCGGTCCGATCCGCCTGATTGCCATCATCGGGATTTTGTTGATCAGTTTTGTGCTGCAGGGGACGATCATTCGATATAAAAAATAAAATTCGGAATCCGCATCCATTGCAAATAACAGCAAGGTGTTCCACAGCCCTATTGGCTATGGAACACCCATTCCCGCAAGCGAACGGATTCGCTTCATTTCCCTTCGGCAGGAGCTGGAGCAGGTCCTGCTTTTTGGGTTTGTGTCAAGCTGTCCCATTTCGTTTGCGCCTTATCGATTTCCTCCTGCGTCAACGCCTTACCGACCGCAAAGCTGCTTATGATTTTCCCGAGCGTTGCCTTGTCAAAATCCTCTCGCGCATACAGCTCTACCGTAAAGCCTTCCTCTTCCCAAATCACGATGCCATTCGCGAAATAGACCTTCTTCCCTTCGATCATCTCTGTTTTCACAGGGTCCGTGGTTCCAATGCCATTTTCCCCACCTTGCGAGATCAGGAAATTCACCGTCTTCTCGCCTTGGCGATATTGTGCTTCCACCATGGTTTTTCCGTGAATGACCGTATTCACGTATGCAAAATCCGCTACCCAGGTAGGCGCAGGGAAATTCATTCCTGTTGCGGCGCGAGCCTCTTGCAGAGTGAGTTGGGGAACAGCTGGCAATTCCCTCACCGCGGATTGCGCACCACTCTTCTCCCCGGCCGAAACAATGTTTGTTTCTGAAACCGGCACTTCCTTGTCATACTGGACAATTTCCATATTGCCCACTTGAAAACGCGCCAGGATGGATTGGATCATTTCTTGCGCATAGGAGGTTGTCGAAAGCGCACCTCCAATAAGAATTACTACGGCTGCCGCTGCTGTGGCCGTTTTCCATTTTCTGTTCATCTTCTCGATCCCATCCTTCTTCGTATTTTGGGGTTGAATGCTTCCCGTCTCGATTTTGTTTACCAGACGCTTGAAAATGCGTTCTTTGGCCAGCGTGTTATCGATCTCCATACGTTCAAGCAGCTCAGCGACTTTGCCATATGCTTTCGGGTCCTGTTTTTCACTCATCCGCGAACCTACCTGCCTTCAAGATTTTTTGCAGCTTTTTTAAACTACGGTAGACGACGACTCCGATGTTGGACTCGCTTACCCCCATCAGTTGGGCAATCTCTGAATTCTTCAGACCAGCCGCGAATTTCATGGCGATGATGTTGCGCTCTTTATCACGAAGTTTTGCCAACGCCTGAAACAGCGCCTGATGATCATCATCCCGGATCGCCAGTTCTTCTGGCGACGGCTTCAACAGCACGAAGTTCGTGATGGAATCCAGCGAAAAATGAAATCTTTTTTTCCGGGCGCGAAAGTAATCGGTCACCGCATTTCTTGCAATGGCAAACAGCCACACGTCAAACTTGGCTTTATCCTCCGAGAAGCTGCGGTATTTGGAAATGACCGTTTCAAATACCTGACTGCAAATATCCTCCGCTTCATGCTGGTTTTGAATCCGGTAACAAATGTACTTGTACACCCGATCGAAGTACTGCTCGTACATCTGCGAGAATTGCTCTGCCGATAAAACCTCTTCGCAAAGCTCTTCTTTCCGATTGTGGTAAATTTCCATGTTTACTCGAACACTCTCCAACTCCCCTCCTCCTTTCTTCTCCATTCGTCGTGCTGGTGAAGGAAATTTACGTATGTTAATACGTGGTGACGAGAAAAGCATTAACAAAATGGGTCAACAAAAAAACCTCCCCGGTTGGTTCCGTTTGAGGTTTGCCCCATCAAGGCTTTTATCTGTGATCCAGGTGTATCGATCTGTATCTGGCCAAACTTGCGATCGTTCTCAACATCCGCCGTTGTGTTCTCCTATGTAAATCGTTTCATCGATCCGTTTCCCAATTGGAAATTAAAAAATCCTCGACAAACAAGTCGAGGAGCAAAAGTGAGGTTATGATGGTCGTATCTATATTATAGTATACACCAGATGATATACTCAATTTATATATTTTGGCAATTCACGAATGAGTTTCCGCTTTCTTTTTGCCACTCATGTGGAATTCCAAATCGCTCATAACAGGCTCGAGAGCAGCTTCTCAAATTTACTAGGGCTCAAGATTTCATGGGTAACAAATTGTCCATTGAAAAACACCCCAAAAGTGGTCCAGATGAGAGGGGCGTTTTGCGCTTCTTCTCTCGTGGAAATCCGGTGGATATGAATGGGGACTTGCTTGTCCTCCGCTACTTTTCTTAGTTCCTCCAACACACCGACTGCAAAAGGACACTGGGCTGTGTAATAAATGGAGATTCCTTTTTCTCCTGGAGCAGGTTTTCTCTGTTTTTTAAAAGTAGGCCGGGCAGTTTGGTCGTTCCACTTTAGCGCGACCAGTTGAAAATAGGGTTCTGCTTGATCCGCCACGTGAAATCCCATGTGTTCAAAGAAACGTTTCTCGCTTAAATACGGGTATTTGTCCTTGCCGACCACATGCACGATCCCATCCATTCCGCGCTTTATCGCATCCTCTTTGCAGTAGTCCAGCAATTGTCTAGCATACCCGCTATTTTTGTATCGCCCCGACACCCACAGGCAATTGATGTACAGATAATTCGGGGCATCTAGGGGAACCCACGCCATTTCGGCAGGCAAGTATTCAATAAAGACTTTCGCTCGTTCATCCAAACGGTAAAAAACCAGCCCATCCTCCATGCGTTCTTTCAGCCATTGCTTCTTTTCATTCACGGCGTGCTCATATTGTTTGGCTCCCAATGCGCAGCATATATGTTGCGAATCGATGTTGTCCTTTGTTAATTGGATGAAGCCCATTGACCTGCCACCACCAAGTTTATCCAAAATTGGGTACCTCTGAATAGATACGTTCAAACTAGTTCCTTGGTTTCACTCAACAAAAGATTCGTCGCTCCCGCCCTTCCTTCTTCGCCACATTTCTCGCGTCGCTAGTTCAAAGGTAGAAGCAAAATCATTTTGGGCACGACCAGCGGGACCTATCAAGGGGCGCTTTGTTGAAGGTATACATATTTTGGTTGATAGACTATGATAGCTGTATCTGTTTCACAATTCTGTCATCTCTTTTTCTTCGCAAACCGAATCTGCGAGATTGATAGGATAGAGCATCATCGTTTGGCGAAGCCATACGGTTGTCCGCGTGCTGAAAGACGAACAGGATGAAACTGTGTTCCGAGGGAGCCAACAGATTGCAACTTGTCCGTACCTCCTCTGGAACTTCAACGAAACGTATCACGACCTCACGTCATTGGAAAGGATGTGCCCTTATGAAATCAGGTTCCCGGCAACCACTTGTCATCAGCAAAACAGAGGCTCGGCGGTTGGCCATTGTTCGTCAGCATCTGGCTGCCCCTCGCGAGGTCGCAGATGAGGAAAATCTGATGAAGGTCTTGCGGTCATTGCGGTATTTGCAGCTGGACCCGGTCAGTGTCGTGGCACCGAGCCATGAATTGGTGCTGTGGAGCCGTTTCGGAGCCGGCGCTGTCCCACTGCTCGATGACCTATTGTGGCGCCAACGGTCGTTATTCGAGTATTGGGTCAGCTGTGCAGCGATTGTCCTGACAGAAGACTATCCGTTGCACCGGGCATTTATGAACGCCTACCCGCCAAGCCGCATCGCGGAATGGATGAACGCGAATGCTTCCTTGCGTGAGCACATCTTACAACGCCTCCAGGAAGATGAGGCGCTGCCTACGAGCGCTTTTGAGGACCTCTCCACCGTGCCCTGGAAGTCAAGCGGCTGGACGGCCGATCGAAATGTCGAGCGCATGCTGCAGTTTTTGTGGCTGGGAGGCTCAGTAATGGTGACCGGTCGCGCGGCTGGCCAGCGCCTGTGGGCCCTGACCGAAGCTCACCTGCCGCCGGAGACCGATCGCGCGGCGTTGCCGATGGACATGGCGATCAACGCTGCCGTCGAACACAGTGTACGCGCCCTCGGCGTAGCGCGCGAGGCTGACGTGAAACAATACTTCTTCCGGCTCGAATCGCGAGTACCACTTCGTTCGGCACTCGATCGGCTGCAAAACGAGCGGAAGGTGATTCCCGTAGAAATCGATGGAGAGGCTTCGCGGCAAACCTGGTTCGTCCATGTTGACTCGCTTCAAGAGGTCGACGCCATCCGGGCAGGGAACTGGGAAGGGCGTACGACACTGCTGTCCCCCTTCGACAACCTGATAAGCGATCGGGACCGCACCGAGCGACTATGGGGCTTCTCCTTCCGCAACGAAATGTACGTTCCCAAGGCCAAACGGCAGTACGGCTACTACCTGTTGCCGATCCTGCATGGCGATCAACTGGTTGGACGGATTTCACCCAAAGTCGATCGCCGCCGCAATGTGCTCACAATTGAGGGACTTTACTTGGAACCCGACGTCCGCCCAACCGAAGACTTGTATCACGCGGTCACGGAGCAGATCAACGACCTCGCAGCCTTTGCTGGTGCCGAAACGGTCGAGTACAGCAGCCAGGTGCCGGAGTCTTGGCTGGCCAAGCTGCGTCGGGCTTGAACGACTAGTAGGCGATAGGATGCTGTTGGTTTGTAATGGACCAAGAGTTAAGTTGCGCTAGCAATATTCCAATAAACAAAAGCGGCACTCAGAATCATTGGAGTGCCGTTGCTGGTTGGACATTCTGCTACCGGAAATATACTGGGTAATACGAGGTACAGAGCGCTTGCCCAAATCTCCCTTGAAAACCTAACACCGTGGTCGGGTCAGCCCGTGCGGCGGGAGCGGGCCAAAGTTAGCCCAGCGAGCACCATGCTGGTGAGGCCCATCACGATGGCAATGATGGCCCCGGCTCGCCCGCTTCCTGTGCCGAAATCACCTGTGAAAATGGTCAGATGCAGCATCGCATAGGCGATAACGATCAGTCCCACCACCACGGCTATCATAGCCCCACGTCGCCCGCTGCCTGTACCGAAACGACCTGCGGAGCGAGCCAGAGACAGACCAGCCAGAACCGTGTTGATCAGCCCCACCAGCGCGTCTATCGTAGCCCAGATTCGCCCCGTGGTGATGATTTCATAACCGCCATTGCCGTAGGTCGCTGCAGCAGAGGCAATCGTTGGCACAAGCAGTTGTGTACCGAGTATGACGAATGAAACTAGCTTCATTTTCATTTGTGATTTCCCCTTTTTATGTGGATGTTCCCACTTTCACAACACTCGTCCGTAAGCAATCACTGTGCAGAACTCAGCTAACAAACGTTCCTTGAAATCCACCCCCCCTTACGCTCGCTTTCGATTACACCTATCCTCCAGTTCCTCTCCCTTCACAGCCACTTTACACAATAAATGTCGAGAACTGATGCAGATCCTCCTCTCATTGTGTGGATTCCTTCTTGTGCCGGTGAAATCACGGTATAATCTCGGTAAGCCGTATCATTTTGTCAACGAAGGCAGCTACAATTGGAAAAGAGGTGATTGGAATGGAACCGAAGTTGTTGCTTGTGGAGGACGAAACGGGCATGCTTGAGGAGATGCAGACCTATCTGCAGCGTGAAGGGTTTCGTGTATTGACCGCCCGCACCGGCACGGAAGCGCTCGCGATTGCCCGGTCTGAACGGCCTGATCTTGTCGTGCTTGATTGGATGCTTCCCGAGAAAAGTGGTCTCGACGTCTGTCGTGAAATCAGGCTAACTTCGCAATGCGGCATTATTATGGTCACGGCTCGATCGGATGAATCGGATAAAATCGTCGGACTGGAAATCGGCGCGGACGATTATTTGACGAAACCGTTCAGCTTGCGTGAACTCGCTTCACGTATCCGAGCGTTGCTTCGCCGCTTGCGCGGAGCTGAGGACAGGTCCATGTACTTGGAAAGAGATAACTTGATCATTTCCGAGGCCAAATGCCAGGTATTAAAAGACGGCCAGGAAATCCAACTGACTCCGACCGAATTCAAAGTTTTGTACACGCTGGCGGCTCGTCCCGGCATTGTCTTCAGCCGTCTGCAATTGCTAAAAGTGGCTTTGGAGGATGAGTACATGGGATACGAAAGAACGATGGATTCCCATATCCGGAATCTTCGCCGCAAGCTGGGAGACGATCCGGCCAATCCCCGTTATATTCAAACGGTATACGGTTTCGGTTACCGATTCGGTGAACAACCATGACATTGACGGTACGCCAAAAAATATTTGTCTACATGGGACTGATCGTTCTTATTATCGGCGGCTCTCATGCCGTAACCAATCTGGCCTATATGGAGTTTTTGTTCGATCAATTTCGTAAGGAAGAGCTCCGTGCTTCTTTTTTGAACGCTCCCCCCGGGGAACAAATCGAGTTGTTGAAAACGTACGTGATGGGCAAGATGAAGTTGTTTTGGCTCGGAAAATGGGGCTTTTTCCTGGCAATCGGCCTTTTCTTCAGTTTATGGATTTCAGGAGTACTGACTCTCCCGCTTCGAAAGCTCATTGCCGCGATCGAACGCGTTGCAAAGGGGGATCTGGAGGTGAGCGTTCCTGTACAATCCAAAGACGAATACGGGAAAGTCATCCAGACGTTCAACGATATGACACTTCGCCTGCGGGAAGCGGAGGACGCCCGAAAGCGGTTGGTGGCCGACATCACTCACGAGCTTCGTACACCGCTGTCCATTATGCAGCTGAAGCTGGAAAATTATCAGCAGGCCGGTCATCATGTCCCGCCGGAAATGCTTCGGATTCATGATGAAGTGATCCGATTGAGCCTGCTTGTGGATGATCTTCATGTCTTGTCGTTGGCAGAAGCTGGCCGGTTGCCGCTCGATTGCAAACCGCTCGATCTGACGGCACACCTGGAACGAATTGTGGATGACGTAAAATACGAAGCGGAAGAAAACGGATTGGAAATTCGCCTCAATTCGATTTCACGGCCGGTTACCGTAATGGCCGATGCGAGACGAATTACGCAGGTTTTCATTAATTTGCTGACCAATGCGATTCGTTACACGGCTAGCGGAGGTACGATTACCGTTGAAATCGAAGAACGGGTCGTTGAGCGGAATGCGTTATTTGCATGTGTATCCGTGATCGACACCGGCATCGGAATACCGGCGGAAGAGCTCCTACACCTATTCGATCGGTTTTACCGCGTAGAAGAAGCGCGCTCGCGGCACACAGGCGGTACGGGGCTCGGATTATCCATCGCCCATCATTTTGTAAGAGCCCATGGCGGCTTCATCCAAGTGTCAAGTCAGCCTGATGAAGGCACTGTATTTACCGTTAATCTACCTATTGGCAGTAGTACATGCGCGGCTGACACTGCCATTCAAATCGTACAATGGAGGAAAAACGTATGAACTTTACCCCACAACAACAAGCTGTATTACTGGCATTAACCACGGAATGGCAGACACCGGTGCAGATTGCTAGTCATCTTTCGGATGCATGGGGGAATCCATCCCACCTAAATGAGCGGCTCAAGGAACTGATGAGTGAAGGATTGGTGCAGGCCAATCCGGTCGTGCCAGGCCTGTATCGATTAACAACCGAAGGCATGGCCAGAAAGACGTTGGAATTGGGTGAGAACCGATAAAACAAAACGATTCGCAGCAACGGCATAGAACATCGAATGGAGGACCTTCGATCATTTATTGAAAACTCGTCATCGCTGCAAGATCCTACGATCCAAAAATGGGTTTCGCGGTCACAAGAGCTTGTGAAGAACCCTGAATTATTCGACTACGATAAATCGTGTAATGGAGAATGGATCTTCGTTTTTTGGGACGACTAATTACCGCTGCTAGTCTCCTGGAATGCTTTGTTATGTAGGCAACCAGAGTTAGAAGTTTGTCGGAAAGAATATATGTAGACTTTGACATCTTGGTTGTACGATTAAATGACCCGCTGTAAGTAGTCCTCTCTTTCTTATCCGTTGATGGAACGCAGTGTGCGCTGCAAGTCGTCTGCACGGTGTAGGCTCGAATGAAAAACCTAGCTGTCGGCATCAACCACCGAACCTCGTCTACTACTCGGGGGCTTACATGCTTCCTTTGACTGCGGCAGCACTCCACACGCCCATTTCGCAAGATTTCCATATCTGTCATATTCACCACACGGGAGAAAAACATATCCTATCTGGAAAGTCGCTCTGGCCGACCTGTTCAGACACCTATGCTGGAAACTGCTTTGCGAATAGGAGTGGAGAAGTTGACACGTTCAGCGATTGGCGCCTTCAGCAGCTCTATCAAAATTGATGTCCTGATCCCCGCTATTGAGAAAGACCTCGGCACTCTTCCCTATGTCATTGACAGTATTCGTAAGCAAGTGAAGCATCCCATCGGCAAGATCATGGTGGTATCGCCACCAAGCAAGCGAATCCAGGCCCTTTGCCGGCGTAAAAACTGCGTCTTCATCAATGAAAAAAGCGTCCTGCCGATTACAAAAAAAGACATTCGCTACCAAACCAAACGCGCCAATCGCTCAGGCTGGCTGCTCCAGCAATTGTTGAAGCTGGCAGGAGGAAACTTGACCGGGCAAAGGTATTATCTCGTGATGGATGCCGACACCATTCTCATCCGCCCTCATGTCTTTCTCGTCAACGGGAAAACCGTTTTTTACTGCCGTAACTGGAGTCGTCCCGAGTATTTTCGTACCTACAAGAAATTATTGGGGACCAAGCCAACCGCGAAGCGCTCTTTTGTTGCCCACTATATGCTGTTCGACAAATCGAAGCTCTCCCAACTGAAGTCTAAGATGGAGGCCAGACATAAGACCAGGTGGTACTGGGCGATTATCAAGAAAACCAACAAACAGAGTTATGCCGGCTTCTCCGAGTTCGAAACTTACGGTAACTTCGTGAAAGCTCACTACCCCGGTCAAATGGTTGTAAGAAGCTCCCTGAACAAAAGCCTCTCTTCCAAACCGGGATCACTTACTCGCAAACAGATCATCAGACTGGCCCGGAAATATCGGTCCCTCTCCTTTCATAAACGCAGGTGGTATATCCGGAAGAAGGGGTAGGAAAATAACGAGCTGCCGAGCCCTACTGCTTGCGGTGTAAGGTAGTCTCCAAACCTGGTTGAATGTGTCTGGGGCAATCTTGGACTCGTGAACAGGGGGATGAAGAGGGATCATGCGTGCAGGAAGGCTTCCTCATCCACTTCTGAAACACATGGCACGAAACGCATCATTTGACCCGCAATCGGCAACTCCGAGGTCCTTGCAGCATCCTTTCCGGCAGCTGCAAATTTTGGCGATTTTCAAAAGGAAACAAGAGTGCTTCTCCTTCCTACTCAAAAAGAAATCCAGTCCGTACCAACGCACGCTCCCACGTCATTTGCTTTGCCATCATTGATCATTCTCTCTTGTCTGTTCTTTACTATGAGCGATTGTAAGATCCGCACCGTACCATCATGTAACGGGGACAGCTGGACAGCATGTTCGGGCAAAAGTAAAGCCACGGGGGCTGCCCGTGGCTGTCGTGTCATCCGTGATCCAAAATGTCAGTCAGGAACAAATCGCAGAAGGTCCAGTCGGTTATCGGAAAGCCCCCGTTCGGCCTGTCGCTCGATCACCTCGTCCTTGTTCAAATGCAGGACCTTGCAGATCTGAATGCCGTCCATCCACCAACGGCCGAGATCACCGGCATCCTCCTGGCGTTCCCGGAGCAGTTTTTTCAGGAGTTGTGCCAGGGTTGGCGGGGGCATGCGTTGTTATCCTACCTTTTCAATCAGGATGCAAAAGCAAGAGCTACAAGGAGTAATAGAAGTTGCGAATTTTGTTCGCCATGAGTATGCGGCGCTCCTGCAAGAAATCCTCATAGTGATCGGCGTTCATCGCAAAGATGCCGGATGGGATGCAGCAGGCTTCCAGGTTGGCCAGTACTTCATTCATGTCCTGAATTTCACCGTATTTCGATGTTTTCTGCTGGCATTGCTCTTCGATCTTTTTCATGTAGGCTTCCGGTGCCTGATCTTTGATGACGATGTTAATCTCTTGCTGCATGTACACATAATTTGCGATTTGGTTGTACTGATTGCGATTTGTATATCCTTTTGACTGCAAGTATTTCTTCGGGAAAATATGGTGAATATCTCCCCGCTCCTCGATCAGGTGCTTCACTTCCGTCGCTTTGGATAGGAAACCTTTGTCGCCGCTCTTGATTTGCGCCATCAGGAATAGGTGAAAGTACGGGCTGCTGGACACGGAGGTATTCAGCCGGGTGACGAGGATATTCGACCAAAACGCATCAGACAGTTCCCCTTCTTCCGTATGCTTCAAATACTCCTCCACATCAGACGCCTGGTGGAAACGACGCACATCATACTCAAACGTCGATTCAGCGGAGCCCGAGTATCTGCTCGTCAGAATGGACAAGACAATCCAGCGCCGGACGACCCTATTGATTTTTGCCTGCTCCACTCCTTGGTCTTTCAAAAGCAGGTACAGGATGTAGCCAAAGTTCAGTACGTTCTGGGAGCGAATCAAGCTTTCATGGATCATCCCCGTGGACTTGACAATCATCAGATAGCGCTTGAAGTTGGTCTCATTCACAAAAGCCAGCACGCCTGCCTCCAGTTTCCGGAAAGAGGCCTCCGTGATTTCTTCCTTGTACTCCCTCGTTTCAAAGTCCCGACCGGATAACAGACTGACCAAATTCGCCAGTTTCCCCCGCAAAAACTTGAAGGTAAACGCAACCCGAAGCAAATCGGAGTAAGTCGGGACATACAGTGAATCCGTGTGGTCTTTCACCCACATGATCTTTTGGAAATAGGGGGTGCCGGAAAAGGAAGTGTCGTTCTCCTTGATCGCATGATAATCCGCCGGGTTAATGGCCAAATGGCAAAAATAGTCGATCATCTTGCGGATGTCGACGCCATTGTATTCTTCGTTGACGGCAATCTTGGACATGGCGAAGTCTGCCTGGCTGAGCACGACTCCCTGGGAGTTGATTCGGATGAAAATTTCGGTAACCGTTTCGATGTCCAGGTCGTGGGACAACTCGATCATGCCCAGGCTGCTGAATCGGATGTTCACCAAATGGTTCACGATATTTCCGATCCGGCTCGTGTCCGCCCCCTCATTTTTTGTGCAATACTGATGAACAAATTCAAATAGGTTGAATTGCTTCTGAAAAAAGGCAGAAATATCCGGGATCCACGCCGCATCCTTCTCGATAGCCGGGTTGGCCACCTCGAACCTTTCTTCCAATGGATTGAATGCGATGCGGATTCGCTTCTTTTTATAATCCGCCCCGACGACTTCTTTTCCCAGCAACGCAGCGGTCATGGCCGTGATGCGTTGCTGGCCGTCGATCAGAATCTTTTTTCCCATAGCATGGGTGCCATCCTTCAGTTTCGTATCCGGATTGCGCCATGTGATGATGTAGCCGACGGGAAAGCCTTGGTACAGGGAGTCCATTAGATCCCGTACTTTTGAAGCTTCCCATACAAACGGACGCTGGATTTCCGGGATGGCAATTTCTCCCCCGTGAATCCATCCGAGGATCGTTTCGATTGTGCTGTTGTTTACGATGTATTTGGACATGGTGTTTGCTCCTTTAACGAAATGCGCTTCTTCTCGTTCAAGGGTAGAATGGTAGTTCTTATGAATCTTCGCCGCTATTTTTTTCCTAAAAGGCATCGATGGTGTTGGACTTCCTACGATTGTTTGGTCATAAGCTGCCGTTTGGATATTTTCCCCATCAATACCGCATATACCGATCGTACATACCCATTAAAAGACGAAACCGTCAGAGAACCTGAGCTCCCTGACAGTATCTTTCCGCCATTTCCCGATATTCTTCATACAGTCTCTGCCGGTATTCCACAGGCTCCAGCAGCTCCGCGTCTTTCCCGTACTGCTTCATCCAGCGCATGAATTCTTCTGCCCCGCGGGTCGTGACCGTGACGATGAGGGAGCCGTCTTCCTGATCCGTAAAGCGCGGCTTCGAGTCGTATTTGTGCTCTTTGATATAGCGGGCGACTTCCCGCGAGAATCTCACGATGAATGTCGTCTCGTCGCTCTCCGCCTTGATCCCCCACAGCTTGTCCAAAAAGGAATCAATATCGAAGTCGTCCTCGATGAAAAACTTCTTGCGAGTCAGCTCGATGGAATGAAAACGGCTCAAGCGGAACGTGAGAACCTCTTCGCGCAGATGGCAATATCCGATGAGATACAGATAACCGCCGCGCGGGACCAAGTAATACGGATCGATCATCCTTTTCGTCAAATCTTCCCGATACATCGAGTAATACTCGCACTCGATCGTCACGTCTTCCACAATCGCCTGAATCATCCGCTGCATGAGCAGGTCTTGCTCTGAATTCATCTGCTCTGTATGGATGCGGATTCGCTTCCCCAATTGCAGAAGGTTGTCGTTTACCTTGAAACGGGTCAGGATCTTCTCCATGGCGGACTGAAAGGACTTTTGGAAGAGCTGCCCCTTCAGTCGGGATTGGCTTGCCAGCATCGGGTACAGAGAGATGGCGAGATATTCGTCTACACCGAGCTTTCCCGGAGTCTGTATGTAGTTGTCCACGATGAAATATCCCTTGCTGCCCTCCAGCATGACTTGAATCCCGCATTTATCCAGATCCTTGATATCCCTGTAAATGCTTCGCACCGAGGTTCCCGTCAGCTCGGCAAGCTGTGGCGCGGTTATTCCCGGCCGCTGCTGGATCGTCGTGAGGATGTAGAATAATCGCTGTGTTTTGTCCACGTTGTTCACTCCAGAAAAGGTAAAAATCTCCTAGGAGTTATTCTCGATGAATGAGACTAAATCCTCTTCCCAGCGAAAAACAGCTCGCTTCCTTCTCTATGAAAATAGCTCGCCCATGAGGGGAGGTTTCTCTTTCCGTCACGAGGAGACTGCTTCCGTTCTTTTGCTGATAAAGGAAAAGTCATGGCTGTATTGAATCATGCGGGCAATATCCTCTACTTCACGCTTGGAAATGCCAATCGAACTTTGAAAGCCAACCACCAGCGGATTTCCCTTCTCGTCTTTTGTACATTTCACTCGGACCTGATCGGCTTTTCCTGCCTTTTCGATGGAAAGCTTGAAAAAGAAATGATGGCCTCTTCTCGTGTAATACCGGACCTCTTTTATTTGCATGCCGCTCCGTCTCCATAATTCAATGGATGAAAGCCCCGGATTGCTTTGAATCTCTTCCTTCGTCCGAGGATTTGCGAAGCACCAATACACATAATTGATGAATGCGCCTACGCCCAGTCCGTTCAACTCGGCCAGATAATTGACAAGCCTGTCCCAATTGCCGGCAATTTCGGGGTCATTCATCGACTGTATCCATTCAAAGGGATTTTGGTCTGCTTTCCATCCGTTTAATTCCTTCTGTAACGGATAGACATTGCCTGCGTACGTGCCGCCATGACCGATCGCTAACGGAATAAAATGATCGATGCTCAGATCCGAACAGTTCTGTGTGAGCGCACAGCGATGATCGAATGTGGCTAAAGTCTGTTGAAATTCACTCACGAGAAGGCTCGATTCCAAGCCTTTTTCCCTCGATCTTTTTATATGATAGGGGATTTTCTTCCATAACAGCCCATTCTTCTTTTTCCGCTTGAGATTGGCTTTGCCTGCTTTCGGTTTCATGAGCAGGTTGTCCTTGCCTGTGAAGGTCGAAAAGAATTTCATAAACATCTCGCAGGCGTGCTTCGCATGGTCAACCGCACTATGCTGTTTGCCTTGAAAGGGGATATTCGCTCTTTGTAGCGCCTGCTGGAAACCCAATTGTCTTTTTGCTCGAACGGCTCTCATGAATTCTTGCTGCAGATCTTTATGCGGGCCGAGCCAGCTTGTGCCGATGCGGTGCACTTTGCAATTTTGCTCGAGCACTTGCTGGTCTTGCTGTCCCCACGTGTACAGCACATACCTTTCCTTTCCCAGCCATTTAAAAAAGGCCTCCATGGTTCTTGGAAAGGAATCGCAGTAATAGAGATGGGAATGTTTCACTCCTGTCAGATGAACGGTTTTCCCGTTCACTTTCCGAAACGAGGGACGAATGAACCGGTGGAACTCTCCCCCTTTCAACACGAAACCATCCACTTCTTTTACCTTCACAGCGGCAATCTCCATAATTTCCGGCAAGTCATCGGGAGACGATGGCACAATCCATTCGATATCTAAAATGACGCAGTTCATGGGACCCCCTCCTTGCTGAACAGTGTAACGCTCGGCGTGACAAAGGCTGTCAGGGAACGTGCGTTCTTTTATCCGCGAAGAAGTAGGGTCATCATAGATACCTGGCCGTCCCCTTGAAAACCTCCCGTACGTGCCAATGTTTAAAAGAATCGTTCGGGGCATAATCAGGACGGATGGGCTTTCGCAGCGTTTCGCCGTGAAATCGCATTAACCACTCCTCAAAGCCGTTTGTTCCATGCGCATCCTCCGAGACGAGCAAGCGATCATCGGCCGAGATCGTAAATACGCCTCGATCAAACAATTTATGGTGAAGCGAACATAGCGCAATCCCGTTTTCTTCACAATCCGGTCCGCCTACTTGATGCCATTTGATATGAGCTGCCTCGATTGCGACCAGGTTCCTCCCCAGCCGGACGTTAAAGCCGCATACCGCACAGCTGTATTCATACGCCCGCAGAACTCTTTCTCGAAAATGATGATCCCGCTGTTTCTTTTGGAAAGAATGAAAGGCCAGTCCCGTTTCCTCGAGGATATCCTCGTGCATCGTATCGGGAAAATGCTCGTTTAAAAGCTGCGCTGCAAGCTCCTGAACGAGCTGACCGTCACCCTTCAGGAGAGCGATCACTTCCGGCGTGAACCCTCCTGCGATTCTATCGTTTAGGAGCTGTCTGTCACTAAAGCTCTTCTTGTCCACCGCCGAGGACAGTTGCCATAGCCCATCCCCTACAAGGCGAACAAACGGTTCCTCCGGGTGATACGATTTCCTTGCAGGCCCAAATTCGATCAGCAGTTGTTTCAGCTTATCTCTCACTTCCTCATAGGGTAGTTCTACTCTGGCTGCGTTTTGGAACTGCCCGAGGGCGTAGAGGATCAACAGGGGCTTGTGAGGCGCTCGCTGTCCGTTCTTTTTCCAGATGGACATCGAAGAGATTTTCTTTTTCAGTTCTGGTACGTTCATGGGTTGATCACCTGTTTTGGATGTGATTCACTTTTCTATCAAATTCGCGATTACCATATTATACCGGACAATCACGACTGGTGGTCAAAGCAAAGTGAGGCAGCAGGATGTCAGCCAGCCAGATCTGGGGCTGAACAGCAAAATATCCTATCTACTTAATTGAGATAGGCTCCCACAAGGACTCAATAACCAACTGAGATTCCCGTAGACTCGTAAATTCATGACTCGGTACAATATCGCTGGTGCGAGAGGCTAGGCGTATCGATTGATCCACCTATTGCACATGCTGACAAAATACGATCCCAGAATGTCCGTTGTCAGTTTACCAAGATATACCTGTAATTTTTTTGTAATAGGCGCACAGAGAATTTCCATCTATGTAAGAATCAATTGATATAGGATCAATCCTTAGCGATATAAAACACACAAGTAGATCCATCTCGCTTGAGAAGGGCTGTACTTTCGGAATTTCCTTGCCTTATTCGGAAATATAAAAACCCGTCCTGCGTGCAATAGTAGGACGGGTAAATTCTTGGGTAATCTGTGGGCTCGATCTTTGCCAAAAAGGACGAGTTGCTCACTTATTTCTCAAGAGCTTGATAGCCCTGATTAATGTTAAGCATCCAAATATTATCATGATTACTAATCCGATAAGATTCAGAATAATAACAGGTAATTCCAGAAAATCAAGATCGCTCCCTACCTTCAACAGTGTGAATACAAAACCTATTAGAAAGGTTAGGAAGACTGCTACTGTTTTTTCCAAAATCGACACCACCTTTTTTTAATATAAAGGTGTGTCTATTATATTCCGCGATTCCATATGTTGCCAGTTGATTAAAATTCTTTCATCGATGGCTTTTCTATTGATTCATCGTACCGTTTGGATTGGAATCGCTGCATCGTCATTTGGTAGTCCGGAATACCGGTTTCCGGATCAAATGACTGCGAGCCCTCGGGGCCATCTGCAATCTGCTCAGGATATTTTGTAGTAACATCCTTAGTGTGCCTTCGTAACACGTTTACTTCGTGAAAACAGGAAGCGGTGCCCGTCGATTTTCGGTTCAAAAATGCAACGGCCGCCCGATAACGGTTTGTCGACTTGTTCCAGCAGCAGCGGTGGTATAAACATTCCTCCCCCTCCATAAAAAAAAGCCCCCAACTGCACTTGGCAAGTGGGGGTATTCGAGAAGTAATACGTGAATAAAAAAGTAGTTACGGATATATTACGCTATCCGAAGAATATTGAATACAAGTATATGCAGGAAAGCGTCCCTTATCTTGCCACAAAAAAATAGCGCCGATTCGTCTGCACAAATGGAGTCGTACGCTTATCCCCAAGTGAATCTATACTAGGTTACACAATTATTATCGACTTGCTATTGCTTTGATTTCATGCGTAAATACTGGTAATTGCTTCGACAGTGCAAACCGCTAAACGAACGGACAGGATAATAGAGCGATAAACAGATTGCATGATTAGCGAAACCGAATTGAACAGATGCCTCTAGTCTTCCAACAAACGCCCCAGTTTGTTGGATAAAGAGGAAAAACTATGTGCAATCGTGAAGAAGTCTTTTGAATACATGTTTGTTAATTTTATGTACTGGGAGGTACGGGGATATGAAGATCCAGCGATTAGATCATGTGAGTATAAACGTAAATGATCTTTCCGCAGCTAAAGCGTTTTTTCTCGATTTGGGACTTGAGGTACACGGGGAATGGGAAATGGAAGGAGAGTGGTTGGGTCAGGTAGTTGGGCTTACTAACGTTAAAACAGCATGTGTAGGATTGCGAGCGCCAGACGGTCAGGCATGGATAGAGCTAGTCAAATATTATACGCCGTCAGATGAAGTAGATTTTCAGAAACCCTTTGCAAATACGCTGGGTATCCGGCATATTGCATTTGCTGTTGATGATATTGAAGCTATTATTGCCAAATTGAAAAAGAAGGGCACGGAAATCTTTAGTGAGATTCAGCAATATGAAGAAAGTTATAAGTTATGTTATGTTCGTGGGCCAGAAGGCATTATTTTGGAATTGGCTGAGAAAATCAAATAACTATTGAGGGTTAAGCTGACAAGATTGATAGTGTAATTATTAAAACCAGTCTAACACATGAATTTCGTGTTATTGACTGGTTTTTGCTTATGAAGTTCGCATAGTCTACAGCTTATTGTTCAAAGGCAAACGATTATCCGCGTTAAGAATGAGAAGAAATTTATTTAGTCCCTCACGAGTATGTGAAAAACGAAAGCTTTTCCCCTATGGCTGTTCCTTATGTAAAAATGCTTGAACTTGGCGTTCCCCGTGGATTCCGTATTCAACGGAATCCACCAAGCTCCACACCGAAGCTCCTTCCTTTTATTGCCGAAGTCATCGTTTTTTCTTGACTTTGACACTAATGTCATACATTAAAGTTAATTCCAGTTCGTATGGAAGGGAGCTTTTACATTGAAAAGTAATAACAGGTCACCGGTGACGGTCATCGGACTCGGACCGATGGGCGTTGCGCTCGCCGAGGCATTTCTGGCCCAGGGTCACCCTACGACCGTTTGGAACCGTACTCCCAAGAAGGGGGACGGTCTGGTTGCCAAAGGAGCCAGACGCGTGGATACCATTTCCGAAGCTGTCTCTGCTAGCAAGTTTGTCGTTGTCTGTCTCAAGGATTACGACGCCATGTACGCCGTGCTCGATCCTGCCGACGAGGCTCTGTCCGGCCGTGTCCTGGTGAACCACAGTTCCGGTATACCGGAACAGGCTCGAAACGCCGCCATTTGGGCTGCCCACAAGGGTGTTGACTACCTCGACGGGGCTATCATGGTGCCTCCGCAGGCTGTCGGACATCCCGACTCCGTGTTTCTCTACAGCGGGCCGCAGTCTCTCTTCGAGGCCCACGAGAAGACGCTACTGAGCATGGGTGGTACCCGCTATCTCGGCACTGACCCGAGCCTCGCGGTACTCTACAACACGGCGCTGCTCAGCCTGATGTACTCGTCCCTGCAGGGATTCCTTCATGCCGCAGCCCTGGTTGGGTCGGCGAACGTCAGGGTGACAACTTTCGCTGAGATCGCAATTGGGTGGTTCCTGCCGTCCGTCGTGAACCCCTACTTACTTATGGAGGCACCCGACATTGACAAGGGCAACTACCCCGGAGACAGAGGCAACATGGTAATGAATATGACCGCGCTGGACCACATCTTCCACACTAGCAAAGAGCAGGGTATCAGTTCCGACTTGCCTGAGCAGTTGAAGAAGCTCGCCGAGAACGCGATCTCCGCCGGTTATGGCGACCGCAACTTCATGGCCGTTATCGAATTGCTCAAGAATCCATCGAAGGAGTCGTGACTGTTCCATAAGAGTAAGGAGAACTGAAGCCGCCCCGGCGCGTGCATCGGCCGGGGCCACCTCGCTTCTCGTTCGATAGCACAATAAAAGCAGCGGCAGTCTAGGTCTGATATGCCTCCCTTACAGTAGACAGGTGAAACATATAAACCTATGAAATATCGTTGTGACGCTGTAAATGATAAACCTCCCTTTTCACTTACTATTCGTTTGGATAGCTCCCCTTTAAAAAAGGAACGCTTCTGTGCGATACTCGTTCTTGATGAATACGAAACAACCATCGTTTACAATTGTAAAACCATTCCCCTGAACGTAGAGATTTCACCATTGCACATAAATCGGGACATTACTGATTTACATAAAGACAAACGATCCCACTTTGTTGATAGGGCTGAACAACAAGCTAATAGCTTTTGCAGCAAAATTATTATTACGAGAATCAGTAATGAATCTAAACGTTTTATATAACTTTAGTTGAATAAAGGTTGTCAAAATGTTGTCAAACAACAACGAAGTGGGGCTTACGTTGTCAGGGTGGATGATCGAAGGCATAAGAAAAGCCCTTGATTCCTCAAGGACTTCAGGTTCATATGTATGGTGATCCGGACTGGGTTCGAACCAGCGACCCCCACCCTGTCAAAGGGAAACAACGCTTTGGCTGCAACCTGTTATAGTCTGATGAAAGCTTATTTTATTAGGCTTTCGAGCGATACCCTTCGGTTTTGTTAGGAACCGTTATGATGATTGGGGACGAATTTCGTCCCCAATTCGTCCCCAAGTGTCCGTCGGATTTCTTACAGATATTGAAAGCAAAGACCCTTCTCCGATTAATGCAGCGGGTCTACAGCTTCTTATTTGTTGAGCCACTCCATATACGAAATCATCTGTCCGGAATCAAGCCTTGATTCTTTGGTGTAAATTTTATCTGGGGGCCCTATCTGAGATGTCAAAAATACGAGTAAGTTGTCGAACTGTTGGTAATCACCGTTACCAACCGAAATTTTCAATATTTTTCGGTTGTAAGTAACAACGTACGTGGTCCCAGTACTCTCATCTACAAATTGTGCTATCGCTTCTGGTTTTTTAAAAACAACAAAAATAGCTCCAATGATCCTACTTCTTACATCCATTGAATCAAATGAGGTAAGTACATTTGACACGTTGCTCTCCCCTTTATGGAATTACGTTAATGATTGCATCCATCTGAATCCACCGGCTCTCCTCATCGTTCACCAGTTTAACCCGCCGGCTGTTTTGATCCATCCACTTGATCACGCCCCACATGCTGCAGGTTTTGCCCAAGTCCTCTTTGACTGGTTGCCACCAGGTGATGGTGATTGCATAGTCCTCGCGGGCTGAGTCTCGGATCAGGTAATGAAATGACTCAAGCTCGTCTTGCTCGAGTTCCGGCATCTTTACCAGCTTCATATCCTCCCTGTGCTGCAGATACAGCTCCCGCTGTTCGGGCAGGACAAAACGGGACGCAGCCCACATATTTTCTATCTTACTTGCCGTGGATGATGTACTCCCCTTTCCCATGCTTCCAACAGCTCGATCTTGTCCGGCTGCATGCGGTCCCACTCGATGTATGGTAAAGTCACAAGGCGCTCTTCGGGTGAGCAGTATGCTATCAGTCGATCACCCACGATCTCACGCGGCCGCAAAGTACGCTGCGTTGTATTGCCGTTGCTGTCAAGGTACATGATCTGGGTGAGATGCTGCTGGATTATAGCTCGCTGTTGAAAGGAATACACTATGAATTCAAAACTAACCATTATAGGCAGCATACTCCAACCCTGTGCGTACGGAAGCAATTCTGTTGTACCACATAGATAATGACGTATTGCCCCTTTTTTAGGAGGAATACTAAATGGACGAAGACAATGATTTAGATAGATATGATTATTGTAAAAAAATCCATTTATGGGAACTAAACAAACTAACCCAACAGCAGTGCTCCATTCTCCGTGAAGAAGATACTTATTTCGTTTGCAAATATTGTACTGGTAAAATTCAAGCGTTAGGAGAAGGGAGGAGCCAATCACTCATTCCCCCATCCTCCCGCGATCCAGTGCCCGGTAGCGGATCGCTTCCGCTACGTGGGCTGCTTCCACCCGTTCGGACTGATCCAAGTCGGCGATGGTGCGGGCCACCTTGACGATCCGGTCGTAACCACGCGCGCTTAAACCGAGCGTCTCAAAAGCGAGGCGAAGCAGTTCCTGCCCTTCCTTGTCCACCTGAGCATAGAGGCGCAGTTCCTGGCCATTCATGGCACTGTTGAACGGGCAAACCGGACGATCGCGGTAGCGTTCCAACTGAATCTCCCTCGCCCTCTCCACCCGCTTGCGGATCGTCTCCGACGCCTCTCCCGCCGCTCGTTCGTGAAGGAGTTGGACCGGCACCCGAGGGACTTCCAGATGCAGGTCGATCCGGTCAAGCAGCGGACCTGACAATTTGGAGCGGTATTTTTGGATTTGCTGTGGCGTGCAGGTGCATTCGCGCTGGTCACGTGTGCCATAGAAGCCGCAGGGACAAGCGTGAAGATAACAACCTAGAAATTTCGATTCACAAGGAAACGTCGATGTCTCCTACATTGCCGGAAGATGATACCCCTGGAGGGCGCATCAGACGTGCACGTTTAGAGAAAAACATGTTGCTTGTCGATCTTGCTGCTGCAACCGGTCTTAGTGTCGTGTCTCTTCGTCTGGCCGAACAGAACAAGACAACAGTAAGCCCGCCTAACCTCAGAAAGTTGTCTGAGGCATTGGGGGTGTCAATCGCTTACCTCGGTTGTTTCGAAAACCTTCCGGAACATACACTAGGCCAGCGGATCAAAAAGGCTCGTCTGTATCATGGATATAACAAAAGAGAATTTGGAGAAATTCTTGGATTGAGTCCGCGGATGATATTAGGATGGGAAAAAGACGAGTACCAGCCTTCCGAAAAATATATGGAGCATCTTGATACTTTCCTAGCTGTTTTGCATTAACATGAAAGCCCTCCTCGGTCGAGAAGAGCTTGATTCATTACTCGCACGCGATTCAATCTTAGACGAATAGACAGGAGGTTGTGGCTACTGCCAAGCAATCTCCTCAATGCATTCAGGGAAATCATTTTTCGGGTTTCCAACAATCGTTGATACTGGATACACTCGCATCTGTCCGGGGTCAAATGGAACGAGCAGCAACTGTAACAAGTCGGGATCAAATTTCTCCCGGTCGAGCCATAGGTCTTCATCCTCCCGCCGTAGAATCACCGGCATCCGGTCGTTTATATTAAATGTCAACATTCATGTGAAGTTAATCGAATTTTGTGGAATTTTAATATGATGTGTCACATTTCTTTTGATTGCGAAAATAATAGTGCATTCTGAATGATATATTTACATTCGCTGGATATCATTTTCCACAGATAATAAAGTTTTAGACTGAAGATTTCCAAGACTTTCACACAAGAAAATCAAATAAAACAAAGGACCACACATTATATTTATGTCTAATATGTGTGGCCGTGTTTTTAAACTTATTTAATAATCAAGTCATTCCGTATTACCATCACTCAAGAAATCCTCTGAGGATTATTCATGTGTTAATGTTGGCCCTCTATCGACTGGTAAATCTATAGAAATAGTGATCTATAAATAAATCAATCTGCTGCTCGATGGACATATTCGTGCTATCAAGTGTCGTGTTGCTGGCTGTGTTAATTTCTTCATGCAGGTTTCTCCTAATAACTGACGGGAATAATACAGCAGCTAACATTTGTTGAATCATGAACATAATCTTGTCTTGATTCAGGTTGCCAACAATTTCAGTTATCGTGCCCACCAACTTATCGAAACCTTGACTCTTTAAGAAATCAAGATATTCGTAATGTGATTTAAACAATTGTTCCTGTGATATCGCATGTTTTGCCAGTTCCGGGTGCTCCGCCAATCTTGACGCATACATAATCAAGAACTTTTTTAACCGCTCAAGCGGAGGAGATTCTTTTTCATCAAGAATATTGAAACATTCTCGGAAAGATTCAAATTGATTCTTTAATATTTCATTGATTAGATTTTCTTTTGAACCAAAGTGATAATTGAGCAACGCCACATTAGTGCCGGCAAGTTCAGCTACTTTACGGATTGTTATGCCTTCGAGACCTACAGTCTTAATCAGTTGGGCCGTTGCTTCCAATATTCTTTCTCTAGACATTAGGTTCACCTCAAGCTTCAGTCTATCGTCTCTGTTAAAATGGATTTTTTAATCAAAAGTATTTAAGTGATTGATGGATGTTTGAGACTTAGGAGACAACGTACTCGAATAACAAGCGAAGTATGCATGTCTCCAGAAAATTAGGAACTGGCATGACGACTTTCTCTGGATCAACGTCATTCTCGTCGACAAAAACTAGACGTAGGTGAACCTTAATGCCTGCCTTTGTCTTTCGAAAGACAGCCAAATTGTACTTCTCCAAACAAAGTCCGCTGGTAGTCGAATCGATGATTTTGAAGTCTTTTCGGCACCTCCTGGTATTAGCTTGTTTTAGAATTTGGGCAACGAGTTCTGCAAAGATCTGCTCCAGTAAAGCAGTCTCTACCTGAATATGTTTGCGACTTAACTGCGCTGCCGAGATCGATTCAAGCCCTAGTTCCTTTTGAAATTCTTCCGAAAGAACGTCATCTGCAACTTCTCGCAATCCATCGCACTGCTGCAGTTGAGCGCATGAAGAAACAATTTTAGGTAGGCTGGAGTCGTCAGCTTTTTCACATACTTATCTTGCTTTACTTCAGCAATGCGTTCTTTGAAGTCCATGTACTGAATCCTTTCGATGGATTATGGACAGGAACTACCTGCCAATCCATTGTAAAGGAATTTTTTGTTAATGGACTAAGAAAAGGCAGGAGATTATGCACATTCAGAGAAGATTAATGCAACGCTTGCACTGTAGTGCCTGAACTTTTTATTATGCTGTCCACTTCTGTAATAACCAATCACCTGAGGCATCGTAGCGAATATAAGTCACTTGAATGCTAAACTGATTCTTTAATTTTTATTTGCTAACTCAGCTGCATAATGCAATACATTGTTAAATTCAACTGCAAAATGCCATTTATGCCCTTCAATCATTTCTTTTGGTGCTGCCTCTGGTAAAAACGCGCCTAATTTGATTTTTAGTCCATCTTCTGTAGGTTTGAATTGGTGCATTGCAATTAATTTTGTATCTGTACCATCAGACGCTAATTTAATTGCAGCGCAGAGGGTCATTGCCGTATCAGCATCTAGCTCAATAGGTTTATAGCCATCATTCGAAATCTCTAATCTCCAATATGATGGTTCTTTATACATACCAAATGTTTCAATAATAGTTTGCACACCAGGTACTATATCACCATAATAATGTTCCGGATGGATTCTTGAAGCCATTGCTAATCCACCTTTTTCTTCTATTTGTTTGAAATAAACTGCAAATTCCTGAATAGAAAGACCTTTTGCCTCAACCTCTATAATACAAGGCTGTAAATTTTCCCTTGCAGGTGACTTTTCTGCAATTTCACGCCACATTGCATCGCTTAATTCTAACTTTTCTTTATAAAGTTCTTTTATGGCGTCATTCCCAAGTCTCTCTTTTGTTTCTGCCAATGCTTCTTTTGCCTTTTCCAAGTCAATATTGTCAATTTCTTCTCTAGTCAAAGGAATTCCTTCGTATGTTACGCTTTCTCCTAATGAAATTAATTCGTCAATTACTTTTTTAGATCTACTATATTCCACTGCACGAATTTCTTCTTGTGATACTTCTTTACCGTCAATAATAAATTTAATATCTACATTACTCATATTTAATCCTCCTAATACACATTCTTACAAACAATCTTCCAGCATCTATTGTTTATCCGATATGTGTTGTTTATGCTTCATAAATGGTTTGTCACCGCCGGGATATAATTGACCCAGGTTCGCCGGAATGAAAATGACCCACCCCTGTAGAATACTCTCTCTGAAATTACCGACCAAAGTAGCTTCAGAGGGGAGACATATGCTAAGGAGTGGGACTGTGATCAGATTACACGAACTTCAAGCATGCGGCAAGAGTATCCGCGAAATTACAAGAGAAACGGGGCATTCCCGTAATACCATTCGAAAATATCTCCGCGCAAACGGAATCCCGGAACCTCGCTCACGAAAGAAGAGAGTTTCCAAACTCGATCCGTTCAAATCCTTGTTGGATCAATACCTGGAAAAGGGAATTTTCAATTGTGAAGTGCTGCTGCGTCTCTTGAAAGAGCGAGGTTACACGGGGGGTATCACGATCATCAAGGACTATGTGAAGCCCCGTCGGCCCCCAAGACAGGCACCTGCGGTGCAACGCTATGAGACAAAAGCCGGGTACCAAGCCCAAGTGGATTGGAAGATTTGTGAGTACATCGATTTAAACGGTGAAGTGCGTAAAATCCCTGTTTTTTCGATGGTGTTGGGTTACTCCCGAGCGATGTACATCGAATTTACAAAGCGTTGTGACATCCACAGTTTCTTACGGTGCTTGATGAATGGTTTGGAATACTTCGGCGGTGTCCCTAAGACCATGCTGACCGACCAAATGAAAACCGTGATTCTTGGCATGGGCGATGATCGTAAGCCGAGATGGCATCCGTTGTTTGAAGATTTCGCTGCGACGATCGGCATGATCCCCAAGGTCTGTCGCGTTCGTCGTCCCCAAACGAAAGGAAAGGTCGAACGAAGTGTTCAGTTCATCGAGCAGAACTTCATGCCAGGGCGATCATTCACCGATCTTGGTGACCTAAACCGCCAAGCCAGACAGTGGTGTGATGAGCAAAACCGTCGGATCCACGGTACAACTGGAGAAAGACCGATCGATCGCTTGGCACAAGAGAAGCTCGGTATGCTTCCGTCTCCGGAACGCTGGGCAAAGTACCGATTTGAACCGCGGAAGGTAAGCCGTGACGGATTTGTGAGCTACGACAGCGTTCGTTATGGCGTTCCATGGCGGTATAGCGGACGTGAAGTAAAGGTGCGAGACATAAACGGATTCATCGAAATTTACTGTGAGAAGCAGCTCATCGCTCGGCACGAGAAGCAGTACCGATCCCGGACGCTCGTCATGTGTGAGGACCAATACGCGAATCTGAGTACGGCTCAGGGGTATGCTTATCCTAGGCCGCAAGGCGTTCAGATTCCTGTTCAAGACGTGGAAGTGCGTCCGTTGGACGTGTATGAGCATCTTGTGGAGGTGGGCGCATGATCGAGCTGGAACAAGCCCGTCACCGTTTGGAGGAGCTCGGATTGGGCCAAGCGGCCCAATCGCTCGATGCCAAGCTGGAAGCCGCCAGTCGTAGCCAAAGCACGTATCTGTCTTTCCTCAATGAATTGCTGGATGCTGAGATCCAGGAGCGCCAGCGCCGAAACGTAGAGGTTCGCATGAAGCTGTCCCACCTGCCTTATCGGCGCACGCTGAACGAATTCGACTTCTCCTTTCAGCCGGGGATTGATGAGCGGCTGATTCGTGAACTGGCGGCTCTGACGTTCGTTGGGAGGCAAGAAAATGTGCTGTTTCTCGGTCCTCCTGGCGTGGGGAAAACGCATTTAGCCGTTGCCATTGCCATGGAGGCGATTGGACAAGGATTGCCAGTGTATTTCGTCTCACTCGCACAGCTCGTGGGTGATCTTCGGAAAGCTTACGAAGAGAATCGCCTGGACAAGCGAATGAGGGTATATCTCCGTCCACGCATCCTCATCGTGGACGAGGTGGGTTACCTCCCCCTCGATCCGCTTGCTGCAAACCTGTTTTTTCAGTTGGTTTGTGCGCGTTACGAGAAAGGAAGCATGATTCTGACCAGCAACAAGAGTTTTGGCGAGTGGGGTGAACTTATGGGAGATCCCGTTCTTGCAACAGCTGTTCTTGATCGCTTATTACACCACTCCCACATCGTGAACATCCGAGGGAACAGCTATCGACTCAGAGAAAAACGAAAAACCGGAATCTATTCGACGCCAGGCGCACAGGTGGGTCAAAATTATCCCGGCGCTAGTGGGTCAAATTAATTCCGGCGTTGACACTGCATCTATTGATATGACTGTAACTGGTGATGCTGATGCACTGGATACCGCAGCTCTTGCAGCAGCAATCACTGCGGCACAAGCTAAGCATGATGCTGCTGTTGAAGGCGACGCAGATGGTCAATACGCTGTTGGTTCCAAAGCAGCTTTCCAAGCAGCAATTGATGCAGCAGTGACAGTACTGAATGATCCAGCATCTTCCCAAGCGGATATTGATCAAGCTGTAACGGATCTTGCGGCTGCTGAAGCAACGTTTGACGCAGCAGAAGTAAACGTAGATACCGCAGCTCTTGCAGCAGCAATCACTGCGGCACAAGCTAAGCATGATGCTGCTGTTGAAGGCGACGCAGATGGTCAATACGCTGTTGGTTCCAAAGCAGCTTTCCAAGCAGCAATTGATGCAGCAGTGACAGTACTGAATGATCCAGCATCTTCCCAAGCGGATATTGATCAAGCTGTAACGGATCTTGCGGCTGCTGAAGCAACGTTTGACGCAGCAGAAGTAAACGTAGATACCGCAGCTCTTGCAGCAGCAATCACTGCGGCACAAGCTAAGCATGATGCTGCTGTTGAAGGACCGAACACAGGTGAGTATGCAGCTGGTTCTAAAGCTACCTTCCAAGCAGCAATTGATGCAGCAGTGACAGTACTGAATGATCCATTATCTTCCCAAGCGGATGTTGATCAAGCTGTAACGGATCTTGCGGCTGCTGAAGCAACATTTGACGCAGCTCAAAACTAATTCTCAAGGGATCGGTGCCTGTCACCACCCGAAAAATGTCGAAAGGGTCTGTCTCGAAAGAGGCAGGCTCTTTCATTTTGTTAAGGAACTCACTGAAAAAAGCTCTACAAACTCGCTGAATTACTTTTGGGATCAATCTCCTAGATAGCTAAATCTAGACAAGTCAAGTTATTAAACCAACTCTCGGAAACTGAAAATTATAAAAACTGCAGTTAATTCGACATAATTCAACAAAAATCGGCACCAACAGCCGATAACTATAATAGACGTTCGATTCACCTCGTTCCCCTTAGCACTTAGCTGAGGGGCCTTTTCTTTTTTGCGTAATAACTCAAAACTCAAACATATATTATTTCCCTGATCCCCCACCCGAAAGGAGGCAGAGAAACCGGCTCGCGTCCACTCCGCCGCTTGCAAAACAATTACATAAACGTAAACATCTACGCACACGTAGTCGTAGGCGTTGACGTAACCAAAGCATCAGAGCAGGAGTGGACGAGATGAACGACACGAAATCAATCCTTGCTAGAGTACTTGCCCAGCAGGAGGCGAAAAAGGCCGCACAAGCAGCCGAAAACCAGCAGCAGGGAGCTTCCACAGAGAGAGCAAATGTAGTACCTCTCGAGGAAGCGCAACAAAAAATCCAGGAAAGGAGGAACCATGCACCGAAACCACCGGAAAGTCAACAAGCCAAGCCGCTGAGAGTAAGGCCACGGCAAACAATCAAGGCAGAAGGAACAGACAAAGCTGTTAAAGCGGAAACTGTACTGCCACCGTCAGAGCAGCAGTCTACGACAAAGATCCCAAAGAGACAACCCCCGTTCGAGAAACGGTGCCGTAGAGTCACGACGTACCTGGAGAACGGCGTGTACGACAAGGTACAGCAGCTGTACGAGTCGGGAGAGATCGACCGGATCAGCAATCTGGTCAACACGGCTGTCAGGCTGTACCTCATGAAACACTACGGGTACGGCAGCAAAGAGTAGCCCGAAATCCCGCGCAGAACGTCTTGTACGCAAGAAAAAACGAAAAAGTGATGCAACCCACAGCCCTACGTCCCTGAGCGGATGTAGGGCCTTTTGCGTTGTGTTTGGAAAGGAGGAAGGAAACGTGGACGAGATCACGCAGTTTGAGCAGTACCTTTTGGAAAACGGCATCGCGCCAAAAACCATTGAGTCCTACGTGGGGGACGTAAGAGGATTCTGCGAGTACCTACGGCAGATGGGCGTGGAAAGCGAGACAGACCTGAAACGATTCTACGTAGTCAGCTACAAGAACCATCTCGTCGAAAACAAGTACGCCGTCGCGACGATCAACAAAAAAATCAACTCTCTGCAGGCGTACAACCTGTACCTCATCGAAAAAGGCATCCTAACGGAACAGGTCGTCACCCTTCAGCGAGATCGCATCAAGGTGGCCGCTGGCAGCGAAGGAGAAGTGGACGTGTTCACCGAGCAGGAAGTCAACCAGCTGCTCTTTTTCGTTCAGGACAGAAGCAAGGTCAGCCTGCGGAACCACCTCATCGTTTGGCTGCTGCTCTACACGGGAGTACGGGTGAGTGAGCTGTGCGGAATTCAGTTGGCAGACATCGACTACCTCACCAACACACTCAGGGTCACAGGCAAGGGAGGGAAGTACCGTGAGATTCCGCTTCGGCCTGACCTAGCGGAACTCATCCGTGAGTACGTCCGGACAGAACGGCAGGAGAACAAGTACAAGGACAGTCCCTACCTGCTACTCAGCCAGCGTGCGCCCAAACTACACAAAGACGCGGTCAACACCATGCTGGAAGGACTGGAGAAGCAGCTCGGCTTCAAGATGTACCCGCACAAGTTCCGGCACACGTTCTGCACCATGCTCCTGAAGAGAGGGGTGCCGCTGACGACGGTGAGCAAGCTTGCCGGACACGCCCACATCCAGACGACGGCGCACTACTACATCAACACCAGCAAGGAAGAGAAGGAAAAGGCGGTCGCGCTGCTTTAGGGCAATTTGAATCAATTGCTGACAATCAATCAAAGGCATCTTCCCGACGCAATGGGAAGGTGCCTCTTTTCGTGTGAGGAGGAAAAACGATGAGAACGATCAAGACTCAAGCCGATTTGCGGTGCCTGCGGAAGGCCCAGGTGTTTTCGGAGCCGTTCACTTCCTACCTGGAAGAGGAATTTCTTCAGCTGAAAGAGGCGTTCGATTTCGACGGCGCTGACGAACAGTTCACCTTAGACATGTACGGCTACATGGTCGTGCTGGAGAAGGGGGATAACCTACGTGACCTGAGCACCGTCGGCTTGAGAAGGGAAGAAGGCGGCCTGCTCGGAAGCCTTCCGGAATTCGTCGAGAAGGTGGAACGAAACGGCGAGTGCTGGTACAAGGTGGTCGTGATCTACACCAACGAGTACGGGATGGCTTTCTACGTTCCGGCGGAAGCCATAGCAGACGACGAGCAAGTCGCGTCCTGGCTGGAGGAACAGGCGGACAACCAAGCGTAAGGAGGAAGAGCACATGAACAAAGAAGAACTGATCAGACAATACAAGCAGGAACTGAAAGAGGGCAAAGTGGTCCTCGTTGAAGAGAACCGGGAATTGTTCGTCAAAAACGGACTGCTGTACATGAGGCGTACGGACGGAACGCGGGAAATCCAAGTCCACGTCGATCAGGCTAGGGCGGCTCTTGAAGAGCTGGCGAAAAAACGCATCCGGGAAATGGAGCAGGCCATCGAAGTGCAGCGGTTTCTCGACGAGTAGGGATGTGCTGGACAAAGGACAGGGGACTTCCTTGCAATGGGGAAGTCCCTTTCGATTTTTGACGGGAGGGGAATCAAAATGAAGGACATATTGGCTACCAAAACGAGCCGTACACCGGCGAAACGGGTGAACATCGTGCGGATTCAGATGGTGAAGGAGGCGAGCCTGCTGTACCCGGCGAGGCGGGTCAGAATGGCGAGGGACGTGGTGGAACTGTTCCGTGAGTTTCTGCAGGAAACCGATAGGGAGCAGTTCTTCCTGCTGTGCCTGAACACGAAAAACGAGCCGACGGCGATCCACACGGTGTCGATCGGCTCTCTTGACGCAAGCATCGTACACCCGAGGGAAGTGTTCAAGGCGGCGATTCTCGCCAATTCCGCTTCGGTGATCGTGGCCCATAACCATCCTTCGGGCGATCCGACGCCAAGCCGGGAGGACATCAGCGTGACAAGGAATCTCCAAAAGGCCGGAGAGCTTTTGGGGATTACCGTTCTCGATCATATCATCGTCGGATCGGAAGGGGCCTACTATAGCCTGAAAGAGAGAGGAGACATGTGAGCATGGGAAACAGAGCGACGTTTTCGGGGGACAGGTACGCCACCAGAGGGATCGTGGATCGGATCGAACCGACCATTCAGATGGCGCTCTGGCGGGCGATTGAGATGCGCAAGGCGAGAGGCGACGTGCTGGACTACCTGCAGGTGTTCGAACTGTCGGTGGAGATGGTGGACGGGGAGCCGCTGCAGAAGGTGCTGAATCGGCAGGAGCAGCCGGAGCATCGGGAGTCGTTCTACGTGGATGGCGTCCAGGAGCCGTTCGGCGGCGTGACGATCTGGGTGATGGATTCCGGTTCGTACTGCACGATGCTTTTTCCGGATGAGTACTGAGGGGTGATGACGTGATCATCACGATCATTCATGCCATCCTGCAGATTCGTTTGGGAGCGAAAAGATGACAAGGGAAAGGGGGCATTTTCCGTGAATCCGATCTTGAAAGAAGTGATCTGGATCATCGCGAAACTGGTTCTGGACGGAATGAGTCGAGAGCAGGCGATTGCCACAGTAGCAAAAGAGCGAGGGATAGATCAAGAGGAGCTACCTGCGAAACTGCTGTAGTGTGGTCATGCAGGGACGCCTCCTACATCCAAGGGCAGACGCTTGGTTTGCCCACTTTTTTTCTTTCGCATACAGACAGAAACATTCTGATAAAATCGACGCGTCCGACGACGTCGATGTCGACTCACAAAGAAGCGGAGGGATCGGGATGTTTGAACGGCGTAAACGTAACTTGAATCTATCAGGGACAAGGGAACCTACCAGGCAAGAGGAAACGACGCACGGTATCAACTGGGGCCGGGATCAGAGGCAAGAAATGAGCATCGCAAACGAGTCAACACACGACATGGAGTTGGAATACGGCTGGGAAGAAGTAGGCGAAGAGACAGGCATGGAACCACGTGAAAATTTCAGACAGCACCCACCGATCGGCCAGCCAGGACTGGCCTTTTCGGATCGGCAAAACGCAAAAATCGCTTCTTTCAGGCAGCCCGATCCTTCCTACCCTGGTCTGCAAAGGAGACCGGATTTCTACGAGCAGCACAAGAAATTGACGGTCTACGTGGAAAAGGATCTGCTGGAGACCATCGAGACACTGAAAAAGAGAAGGTACATCCCGAGCTACAGTTGGCTGGTAGCGGAAGCTATACGCTGCTATCTCCAAGGCAAGAAGAGCGATCAATGAAGTGATGATGTTCCATCCCTAGTAAAGGGATGGAACAAAAAATCATTGAGAAGTTAACAAAAAAGGATTGATAGATGAAAGAGTATGTGATAAATTATTAATCACAGTTGAATACCTCGACCATGGAAGCAATTGCAGGGTTAACCCTCTGGGAGGGCCGGATCAAGTCCATATTTGTGTGTAAATTCGCCCTTGGTTAGAATGAGCCCCCTTCCGTCCCCCGGAGGGGGAGACGCAGGGGGCACGCCCCCTGCACCCCGTCACTCGCCGTGTGGCAGCCCCAGCAACGGATTGCTGGGCCTATCAAAAGTTTGTTGAAAAGAGCCTGTCAAGGCTACATGGAACGCTTCGCGGCCTTGACAGGCTACGACAGGCGTCGGTCAACCGATGCGCGTCACTTTGGCACTCATGTTAGCGGCCTGTGATTCACGCCACTCCAGATACTCGGCCATATCCAGATACCTTCTCCCGCTTGCCCACTTCTCATCGATTTCCATGAGCAAAGCACCGATCAGCCGCAGAGCCGATTCACGGTTCGGAAAAATCCGAATCACCCGTTCACGGCGGCGGATTTCCTCGTTCAGACGCTCCAGGCCGTTTGTCGTGCGAAGCCGTTTCCGATATGGTTGGGGCAGCAGCAATACAGCCGTAGCATCTTCGAAGCCCGCCTCCAGAACGGCCATCGCTTTTGGTGCTTTCGTTTCGTACATTTCAATCGTCTGGTTTAGGAGCAACCGTGCTGTATCCATATCCGGGGCATCCAACATGGCCCGAACCCGACTATACACCTCGTCTTGCAGTGCTTTCGGCGTGGCGTCCAGAATATTGCGCAGGAAGTGCGTTTGGCACCGCTGCCAGGTGACTCCTTGGAATTGCTTGCGAATGGCTCGAACCAATCCACCATGGTCATCGGACACCACGAGATCAACGCCTCGCAACCCGCGGCTTTTTAGCCAGCCAAAAAACTCACTCCAACTGGCTTCTGACTCACTGTCACCAAGCATCACACCCAATACCTCCCGGTAGCCATCGGTGTTGACACCCATGCCAATGAGAGCACCTCGTGACCGCACCCGACCGTCTTCGCGCACCTTGAGTACCAAGGCATCAACGATGACAAAGGGAAACGAAGTGTCATGAAGCGGACGGTTGTTCCATGCCGTTACGACAGGATCGAGCTGTTTGCACAGTTCTGACACCGTGGATTTCGAAAACTCCGTGCCACACAACTCCTCGGTGATCTGGGCCACCTTACGGGTCGACACTCCGTTGACCACCATCTCCATCAAGGCGAGCACCAAAGCCTGTTCGCTGCGTTGGTAACGGGCAAACAACTCTGTCGAGAACTTCCCACCGCGAATCCGGGGGACTCGAAGCGTAATCGTTCCTACGCGAGTCGTCAACTGGTGGGGATATGAGCCGTTCCGATAACCTTGGCGATTTTCCGTCCGTTCGTAGGGTTCCGCCCTCAGTTGTTCTGTAGCCTGGGCTTCCAGCACTTGGTTCAATACGGATTCCAGCAGTTTGGCCACTCCCGCATCCTGAGAATTCCCTAAAAAAAGCTGATGCAAAAGCTTGGAATCTACGCTAATCTGGTATTGAGCCATAACAAAAACTCCTCTCTTAAGAATGGTGTCTGCAAACTTCATTCTAACCGAGGGTTTTTGAAATGGCTCTCTTATTTTTAAGAGACTCCATTTTTACACAATTATACGGACTCAACTCATTTCTGCCCATGTCCAGTTTGAATACTTTCCTTTCCCTGTCGCAAACAAGGAAAACAATACCATCCACGTCATCAACGAGATGATTCCCGACCATGTTCAATGGGAATTGATGCGTGAACTATCCTTGCTACAGGTCTCCGAGGATGTGCTGTATCGTCCCTTTGCCACATTGTCCAACGGCGAGCAGACCAAGGTGTTGTTGGCAGCGCTGTTTCTGAAGGAAAATCATTTCCTGCTCATTGACGAACCAACCAACCACCTGGACATGAATGCCAGAAAGCTCGTCAGTAATTACCTCAGGACCAAAAGCGGATTTATTCTCGTGTCGCACGACAGAGCATTTCTGGACAACTGCGTCGACCACATCCTTTCCATCAACAAGACCAACATCGAAATCCAAAAAGGCAATTTCTCTGCTTGGTGGGAAAACAAGCAACGACAAGATCAGTTTGAACTGGCCGAGAACGACAAGTTGAAAAAAGACATCAAACGCTTGTCAGAAGCCGCCAAGCGAACCAGCAACTGGTCGCATGAAGTGGAAAAAACAAAAAACGGAACGCGGAATTCCGGTTCCAAGGTAGACAAAGGATATATCGGCCACAAGGCGGCCAAAATGATGAAACGCTCGAAATCCATGGAGCATAGACAGCAATCCGCGATCGAGGAAAAGGCCAAGCTGCTCAAAAATTTGGAAAGCCACGAGAGCCTCAAGATTGCGCAGCTCCCGTATCATAAAAAGCAACTGGTCGAGCTTGACCGTGTTTCGATTTATTACGGCGAGAAGATCGCATGCCAAGATATCAGTTTTACGATTGAACAAGGGGAGCGGATTGCCGTTTCAGGGAAAAACGGCTCGGGAAAATCGAGCTTGCTCAAGCTGATCTGCGGGGAGGAAATACAGCATACAGGGACGTTCAGAAGGGGAAGTCAGCTGAAAATATCGTATGTATCCCAGGATACCTCGCATTTGCAAGGAAACCTGACGGACTACGCGAGAAACAACGGGATTGATGAAAGTCTGTTTAAATCGATTTTGCGAAAACTTGATTTCTCCCGTGTTCAATTCGAAAAGGATATGTCCGCTTTTAGCGGCGGCCAAAAGAAAAAGGTGCTGATTGCAAAAAGCCTTTGCGAGAAAGTTCATTTGCATGTCTGGGATGAGCCGCTTAATTTTATCGATGTCATCTCCCGCATGCAATTGGAAGAGCTGCTGTTGGAGTACCAACCAACGATATTGTTTGTGGAGCATGACAGCGAATTTTGCAAAAATATCGCGACAAAGACCGTGGAGCTCTAAAACGTTGACATCGCGAAATCGAAGCCTGTGGGTACAGGTACATGCTGAAAAAGGAGGGGGCCAGTCCCCTCCTTTTCGCGTCTTCGCAACGTCACTTTTAGCGCCATACCTTCATCGGCAAGCTGGAGAGAGACTGACCGGGAGCAGATGGCTGCAAATTTGCCTCCAGATCGAAGCCAGGAACCGGTTCAATCCGGGAAAATGTCTCGACAAACGTTTTGATCGCAATCGTGGATTCCAGCCGTGCCAGAGGTGCTCCCAAGCAAAAATGCGGTCCGTTGCCAAACGTTTGATGGCGGTTGCTGTTTTCCCGGTGGATATTGAGCGTGAAAGGGTCTTCGAAAACATCTTTGTCCATGTTTGCCGCGCTCATCCACGCGATGACCAGATCGCCTTTTTTTAGCTCGACTCCGAGCACGTCGTTGTCTTCCGTCACCATACGGTCCATTTTGCTGATGTGGAAACGGTAACGAAGCATCTCCTCCACGAGATTGGGGACAAGGTCGATGTTGTTTCGTACTTCCGCGTAAAGGGCGGGGTCGTCATATAAAAAGGAATAGAAAGAGCTGGCCAAGAAATGACTGGTTGTCTCAATCCCCGCCCCCAGAATAAACATGGTCATGCTCACGATTTCCTCATCCGTAAACCGCTCGCCCTCATATTCAGCCTGGATCAGGTCTGAAATGATGTCGTCTGCAGGCTGGGATCGTTTGGCGACCACGAAAGGATATAAGTATTGAAAATACGCTAGCGCCGCTTCTCCTTTCCGTTTGTTGACCTCCTCGGCATTTTCCGCATGGAACGGAAGGAACAAAATATCGACCCATTCCTTGAACAGCAGCTTGTCTCGATGCGGAACGCCAAGCAGGTCAGCCATGATGATGATCGGCAGGGGAGTGGTAAATTCCTTGACAATATCAAGCTCCGACTTGTCTCCCATGTCGCGGATCAAATCATGTACGACTTGTTGAATACGCGGCTCCCAGGCCTTGAGGCTTCTTGGGGTAAAAGCAGCCGATAACAGCGAACGTGCCTTTCGGTGTTCGGGCGGATCGGTGTTGATAATATTGATGCGGTTGGGTATGTTCGCCTCCTCGGTTCCGACTCCCACGTTAATCAGCGTCCGTGTACGTCGATTTGAAAACAAATGGTAGTCAGTGAGCACCCGTTTGACATCTTCGTATTTGAAGACATTCCAGGTGTCCGTGCCCGGATGGTAATAAATCGGGTTTTCCGCCAGCATTTTTTGATACCAGGCATATGGACTGAATTCCTCGGATTTGGTTGTAAAGCCTGTAATCTCGGAAAGGGGAACAATTTGTTGTTTCATTGCCTTACACTCCCTTGTAATCATGTACAGCCAGTAGTATGTGTATTTTGCAACTCAAAAATGCAGAGTTTGGCGGCCAATTTATGCAGAACACTGCCAACATCAATACAAAAGAATTTAGGAAGACTTCATGCTGGATAGAGCATGGCGCAGTCGGTAGCTTTCTCCGGTAAACGCCAGAATATGGGCGTGGTGGACGAGGCGATCCACAAGGGCTGCCGTCAATCGCGTATCTCCAAACACCGTATTCCACTGCCCAAACTCCAAATTCGACGTCACAATCACACTGTTTCTCTCATAGCAGGCCGAGATAACATGAAACAACAGCTCAGCCCCCGTTTGGTGAAAGGGAACAAACCCAACCTCGTCCAAAATCAACAACTCACAGTCTGCCAGTTCTTTTTGAAACCGCATCAGTGCCCCATTCGCGTGTTTTTCCTGCAAGAGCGCAACCAGATCGGGAACACGGAAGAATCGAACGGCATATCCCCTTCGGCACGCCTCTACGCCAAGCGCTGTTGCCAGATGGGTCTTCCCCGTGCCCACTTTTCCCAGCATCAGCACATTTTCCTTGCGCTCCAAAAAACGTAGGTCGATCAATCCCTCCTTTGTACATGTTTCCGGTAAGGTGACTGCCTCAAAAGCGTAATCTTCCAGTGTCTTCAGTTGGGGAAACGCGGCTTTCTTTATCAGTCGCTTCAGCTTTGTCTCCTCCCGCCGTTGAATCTCCATCCGCAAGACTCCCAGCAAGAAGCTCTCCCGATCTTCAAACGGCACCTGTTCATAGGTTTCCATCACATGCGCCAAATGCAAAGTTTTGCACACCTTTGCCAGCTCTTCTCTCATTCCACCCTCACCCCCAGGATCCGGTCGTACTCATCCAGCATGGGTATCTGCCCGTGAAGGGCAGGGGGTGTATGCGACTCTGAAAACGGTTCCGGGCGGAAAACAGGGTGTTTTATCGCGTAAAGGGCATGCTCCAAGGCAACAGCCAGATGCTCTTGCTGATGCGACAATTCTCCCAGTACTTGCCCGATTTCCTCCAACGTATAGGTGTCGAGCAATCGATGGAGCAGGCGAATTCGTGCTTTTCGTGCATTCATGTCTTCCACCGTCAAAAACGTTTGGAGCGCCTGAGGCATCATGTTGGTAAAGGAAGAATACATCACCGCCCGCGGGCGTTTTTCATATCTCTTCAATACCGCCTTCCAATCTACTGAAATGACTTTCTCCGTATAGGGACGAGGCAATGTCACAATCGGGGTATATGTCCCGTCTGCCGTTAACACCTCCAGCACATCCCACTTGACTTTCACCAAAACCGGCTGCATGGCCCGACACTGCGGCAACGGGAAGAGAGCCGCGTCAAACGACAGCTCAGCGTATTTGTTCAGGTGGCACGTCTCCAGCCGGAAAATCTCCAGCGGTGTCGTCGGCAGCGTCAGCAGCTTGCATTTTTCTTGCTCCCACAACTCGGCAATGGTTTGCTTTTTCACATAGTGAGGGCGCTGCATATCCGCACGGGCAGCTTCCGCCAAATACGTCTCCAGTTGTTCCGGCGTATCGATAACCGGTGGCGGAACACACCAGTTCCGGCGTCCATACCCCACTTTGTTTTCCACATGGCCTTTCTCATGGCCGCTGTATGGATTGCAAAACAGGGGCTCAAAGCGGTAATGGGCGCAGAAACGCCGAAACGCTTCCGTACACTCTCGTTTTCCGCCTTGCTGGATGGACACAACAGCAGCGGACAAGTTGTCAAACCAAATCTTGCGAGGAACCCCTCCCATTTGCTGAAATAGCCGCCCTAAGGCCTCCAGAAAGCATTCCGTGTTTTCTTTCGGAACCGGGAACACAAAGGCGGCATTGCTGTACGGAAACGACAGGGTCAATACTTTCCGCTCCACCAGTTCTCCCGACTTGACCACGTACACCGTCCCGAAGTCAGCCTGAGCTTCTCCACCTGGATGCTCCAAACGCTCAAAATGTTCGGCTCGTTCGGCTGCCATGGCTTTCTTCCGTTTGGAGACATATTCGGATACCGTTCGCTGCCCGCCAGGGAAGCCGTACTCATCCCGTAACCGCTGAAACATGCGGACGGCTGTATGGCGTTGCTTGCGTGGAAGACGCTCATCATCCTCCAGCCATGTGTCAATAATCTCTAAGTACGGTCCCAACACCGGATGGCGGCCTTTTCGCTTGCATACCGGTTCATTCCAATCGTCGCGATCCGCATATTTCTTGGCGGTTCGCCAATTCACCTGGACACGTTCCGCAATTTCCTGAATCGAACACCCTTCGACTTCTCGCAAAAATCGGATATACTGTTGTTGTGGCACTTTCAACATTCCTCTCACTCCCTCAGATTTTCGCCAAATCCAAGGGTAGATTTTGTAGGGGGATGTTGGCAAGTGCCTTTTTCATGGCCTCAGAATTGCGGTGGAACTCTGCAGTTTTCCGCCGCAATTCTCTGCACTTTTATCCTGCCATAAACATCTCGCCATTCCAAATACTCTGCCATATCGAGATACTTTTTGCTTGCCCATTTTTCGTCTATCTCTATAAGCAAAGCTCCGATCAGGCGAATAACCGATTCACGGTTAGGAAAAATGCGAATGACACGTTCTCGTCGGCGAATTTCTTCGTTGAGTCGCTCCATGCCATTTGTTGTCCGAAGACGTTTACGGTACTTTTCGGGGAGCAGAAGAACGGCTGTGGCATCATCAAAACCATTCTCCAAAACGGAAGTCGCCTTTGTAGCTTTGGACTCGTACGTTTCCACCGTTTGTTGCAACAATAACCGTGCCGTCTCTAGATCAGGAGCATCCAAAATCGCACGAACACGGGGATACAATTCCTCCTGCAGTTGCTTGGGCGTGGCATCGAGGATATTTCGCATAAAATGAGTCTGACACCGTTGCCACGTCACCCCTTGAAAATGGGTTCGAATGGCTCGTACGAGCCCGCCATGTTGATCGGACACAATGAGTTCTACGCCTCGCAAGCCTCGATCTTTCAGCCAGCTAAAAAACTCACTCCAACTGGCCTCTGATTCACTATCTCCAAGCATCAGTCCTAGGACTTCTCGGTAGCCTTCCGTGTTGACCCCGTAGGCCAACATTACGCCACGAGAGCGTACACGCCCCTCTTCACGAACCTTTAAAACGAGGGCATCTACAATGAGAAATGGATAGAAGCTCTCTCGTAAATTTCGGTTGTTCCAAGCCGTTACAATCGGATCCAGGCGTTTACACAGATCGGAAACAGTTGACTTAGAGAACTCGGTTCCACACAGTTCCTCCGTGATTTGCGAAACTTTTCGAGTTGATACCCCATTCACCACCATTTCCATGAGGGCTAAAACCAAGGCTTGTTCACTTCGCTGATAGCGAGCAAACATTTCTGTCGAGAACTTTCCATTTCGAATCCGTGGCACCCGAAGGGTGATCGTTCCCACCCGCGTTGTCAGTTGATGGGGATATGTACCGTTTCGATAACCTTGGCGTTCATCTGTACGTTCGTACGGTTCCGCAGACAGTTGTTCCGTAGCCTGGGCCTGCAACACCTGATTCAATACCGATTCCAACAGTTTGGCCACCCCCGAATCCTTCGAATTTCCGAGAAAAAGTTGCTGCAAAAGCTGCGAATCTACAGTAATCTGATATTGAGCCATAACAAAAACTCCTCTCCAGGAATGGTGTCCGCAAACTTCATTCTAACCGAGGGTTTTTGAAATGGCTCTCTTAATTTTTTAAAAGAGATTCCGTTTTTACACAATTATACGGACTCAACTCGGATTCATGTTTGCACGAGCAAGATAAATAGCAGCAGTGAGTCCTGCAGGACCAGTTCCAAGGACAACGACTTTTTGCATGATTATTCCTCCTGAGGTGTTTAGTAAAATACCCCTCATCTGACGGAGCCTTTTGCCTCATTGCAACCACATCTTCCGTGTTTTCTACTTGGAAGCCCAAGTGGTTTAGTACACCTTTTTTCTCAAAAAGGACGTACATTCAGGGAAAAATGCAGGGCTGGCAAGTCCAGTTCAAATTTGGCGTAGTTCTCTTTTACCTTTGTCAGTTCCTCACTGAAGAAGATACGTTAAAACTGTAATGATGCTTCTAATGTTGTTCCTCTTTATTTGCCTTCAGCAAGGAACTGTTCGATTCGGGCTTTAATGGAATCACGAACGGTACGGAATTTTGCCATGATTTCATCCTCGGTTCCCGTAGCTTTCGCGGGATCATCAAAACCCCAGTGCCATTTTACTGCGTTCTTGTTGGGGATCATCGGGCAATGCTCATCGGCATGACCGCAAAGCGTAATCACATAATCAGCACGAGCGAGGGTTTCTGGATCAATCACATCGGATGTTTGACTGCTGATGTCTACACCGGCTTCTTTCATCACCTGTACGGCGCGGGGATTCAGCCCATGTGCTTCAAGACCGGCACTTTTTACTTCGTAACGGTCACTGCCTAATGCTTTCAGGAAGCCTTCTGCAATCTGGCTGCGGCAAGAGTTTCCCGTGCACAAAAAGTAGACGAGTGGTTTTTTTTCCATGTATCTCCTTTTACGATGTTATCGATGTCGGTTATTAGGCAACAATTTGCAACCACATATAGAGTCCCACCAGCGTGATAAACAGCGTCGGGATCGTCAGAACGATACCGGTTTTGAAGTATTGTCCCCAGGTAATGGTTACATCTTTACGGGATAAGACATGTAGCCAGAGCAGTGTCGCCAGCGAGCCGATGGGGGTAATTTTCGGACCCAAGTCGCTGCCGATAACGTTGGCGTACACCAATGCTTCCCGGATGACGCCGGACGTCTGTGTCCCCTGAATGGCCAGTGCGTCAATCATGACGGTCGGCATGTTGTTCATGATGGAAGACAGGACTGCGGACAAGAAACCCATGCCGACCGTTGCGGCAAACAGTCCCTGATTGGCAAACGTTTGGATCAACTGCCCCAACATGTCGGTTAGACCGACATTACGCAAGCCATACACGACAACGTACATCCCGATAGAAAAAACAACAATCGCCCAAGGCGCTTCTTTAACGATACGTCTTGTCTCAATGGCCTTACTCCTTTGTGCAGCCAACATAAAGATGATGGCTGCCACTCCTGCTGTAACCGAAACCGGAATGGCGACGATTTCGTTCATCAGGTAGCCTGCAAGTAGGATAGCCAGAATGACCCAGGACAACCGGAACAGGCGAACGTCTTTTAACGCTTCATGGGGTTGTTTCAGTTGGGATAGATCGTACTGCTTGGGAATATCTTTTCGGAAGTACAAGTACAGGACAAGTAAACTGGCTCCCAGTGAGAAGAAGTTAGGAACAATCATGCGTGACGCATATTCAACGAATCCAATGTCAAAGTAATCGGCAGAAACGATGTTGACCAGATTGCTGACGATAAGCGGTAACGAAGTGGTATCCGCAATAAACCCACTGGCCATGATAAAGGGAAGAATCATCTTGTCTGGAAACTTCAATGCCCTCACTTGCGCAAGAACAATCGGCGTAAGAATCAGCGCTGCTCCATCATTGGCGAAAAAGGCTGCAACGGCGGCTCCCAAGAGAACCACATACACGAACATCAGTCGGCCGTTTCCTTTTGCTAACCGCGCCATATGCAAGGCTGACCACTCAAAAAAGCCGATGTCGTCTAAAATCAACGAAATCAAGATAATAGCCACAAAGGCAAGCGTCGCGTTCCATACAATGCCGGTTACCGTAACAACATCTGTAATACTTACCACGCCAAACAACAAAGCCAAGATCGCTCCGCCCGTTGCGGACCAACCAATGTTCAGTCCCTTCGGTTGCCAAATGACGAAGGTCAACGTCACGGCGAAGATCAGAAAGGCACTCCAGATGGCAAACATGATCTCTCTCCCATCTTTTTTCTATTCGCAGGTCACCAGGAGACCCTGCTCTCCCAGTTTCTCAAATTCATGGGAGTAATCGGGCAGGTTGCCCAATGCATGACATACTTGTTCATACCGTTCTTGGTTGATAGAATAAAAGACCCATTGCCCCTTTCTTGTTTCAATCACCAGGTCTGCACTTTTTAGACGGCTCATGTGTTTAGACACAGCCGGTTGGGAAATCCCAAAGATGGGGACCAGTTCGCAGACACAACAGCTGCGGGTATTTAACAAGGCGATGATTTTTAGCCTTGTCGGGTCAGCTAATGCTTTCAATGCATTGACTAATTGCTTTGTGTCCATGTCCAATTCCACACCCTCCTCTCTCGACATCATATTATTATAACCATATGGTTATTTCAATATAAAAAATGGCTTTCCCCCACATTTGGGCATTTTTGATTCCAAGTTCACTTTATTATGTGATATCGATCAAATTTTTTTCGTGATAATTTTTTAGTTGCATTTTGCAAACAAAACGTATATAACTGTAGCAGAGGTGATTTTCCATGGAAAACCTTCGAGAACTATTCCAAATCATGACCCGCCGTTTCGGATTTCTCAATAAATACTGCTGCATCTCAGGCGGCCGGGAGATTTCCTTGATTCAAAGCCACATTTTATATGAAATCGAACGGCAGCACAAACCATCCATGCAACAAGTATCAGAAGCGTTGGGGACAGACATTACAACGTTTAGCCGGCAGATCCAAACGTTGATGAAAATGAATCTGGTGAAAAAAACACCCGATCCGGAAGATAGACGGGTACATATCCTTTCCCTTACACCAGAGGGAAAAGAAGTGGCCGCGACAATCGACCGGCAGATGAACGCTTACTTGGATGAAATCTTTTCGCATATGAACGAGTTTGAAAAAGAGACTGTCATCCGTTCCATTAAGCTGTTGAATGAGGCGATGGCCAAAACCGACAAGTGTTGTACTACTCCCTTGGGGTAGTTTCTTTTCAGCTTAATACTTGCATTTTACAAATAAAAAAGACAAGGGTGATGTTCATGTTTTGGGATGTGTTGCAAAGTTTCTTCTCTATTGCCATTGAGTTAACCCTTTTATTTGTGGTTATTTCGCTCCTGATTAATCTAATTCAAGGATTTATTCCTTATGACAAATTGAATCAGTACCTATCAGGCAAAAACACTGTCTTGGGAGCGCTGGCAGCTCTGCTTTTTGCTTTTGTCACACCGTTTTGCTCTTGCTCCACCATTCCCGTTGTCGTGAACTTGTTGAACAAGAAAGTTCGTTTTGGCATCGTGATGGTGTTCTTGTTCTCCTCCCCTGTCCTTGACCCGACCATTATCACGCTGATGGGCGCCATGCTAGGTGTCAAAGTAGCTGTAGCCTATACCGTGATTACCTCTGTATTGTCGGTCATGATCGGTTTTACCCTTGAAAAGCTTGGATTCGAAAAGGCTGTGAAGCAAGTGGTTATGACCGGTTTTGAAGAAAAAACGAACACATTCAGTTGGAAAGCAGCTTGGTCGGAGACGGTAGGGCTAATGAAAACCGTCTACCCCTATCTGATCATTGGCGCCGCTATTGGATCGGTCATTCATGGCGTGGTTCCAACTGAATGGATCTCCTCTATGTTTGGCGGTAACCAGTGGTGGTTGGTTCCTGTGGCTGCAGCCATTGGAATTCCGTTATACGTTCGTCTGTCGATGATGATTCCCATGTCCCAGATCCTGATTGCCAAAGGCATGGCAATTGCACCGGTCATGGCCTTGATGATCAGTTCTGCCGGAGCCAGTTTGCCTGAAGTAACACTGTTGAATACCATCTTTCAGAAGCGATTGGTTGCTGCTTTCGTGGCTTCTGTTATGATGATGGCTACCCTATCCGGCTTCCTGTTTTACTTCATTTAAAGGAGGTGATATCTATGGGTTTGTTGAAAAAAATCTTTGGTAAGCAAGGATCTTGCTGCGATGTGAAGATTGAAGAAGTGAAAAGCGACAAAGAATCGTGCTGTAATGTAAATATTGAAGAAGTGAAGAACGACAAAGAGAACTGCTGTGATCAAAAATAAAGAAACAGGATTTTGGGGGAAAGGCCATGAAACAGGTTACGATTCGGAAAGCTCAGCATCACGATCTGGGGTCCATCCTTCACATCTATAACCAGGGAATTGAGGACCGGATTGCCACGTTGGAGTTGGATACAAAAGACTTAACTTATATGGACAACTGGTTTCAAGAACATCAAGGTCGATATACCGTACTTGTTGCTGAAGTGGAGGGATCAGTTGTAGGATGGGCCTCCTTGAACCGTTATTCTCATCGTTGTGCCTATAACGGCGTAGCTGACCTTTCCGTCTATGTAGATCGCCGTGTACGAGGCCGTGGGGTGGGTAACCATTTACTCGAAGCATTAGAAACAGAGGCGAAAAACAACGGATTCTATAAAATCGTTCTCTTTACATTCCCCTTCAATGGCCTCGGGCAGGGACTATATCGAAAGAGGGGCTTCCGGGAAGTCGGCGTGTTTGAAAAGCAGGGCATTCTGGACGGCCAGTTCGTTGACGTGATGGCGATGGAAAAAATCTTATAGCTCCTAATGCTATCGGCTCTTCATGTTGAGGAGCCTTCTTTTTTTACTAATCAAATGGATAGAAATTTTCCAGTTAGAAGTTTCGTATCAAAAACATCCCCCCAATAATAACATGCAAGTCCGGATATCAAGGTCTACACGCTGAATCGCCTTGAAATAAGGGCGCTTTTTACCATTCCCTTTTACTTTTCTTCAACCCCATCTTTTCTGCAACCATCGTTCCAAACAAAAAGAGGTTACCCTTCGGATCAAACTCATTGTCCCGACGTAACCTCTTAGTCACTTTACACAGTTATTCTTTTACCCTTAGTAAGCGTAATCCGTTCAACGTAACGATAAGAGTCGCTCCCATGTCGGCAAAGATGGCAAGCCACAGTGTGAGCCATCCTGGAACAATTAACAGTAGTGCTACCAGCTTAATTAAAAGCGAGAAAGCAATGTTTTGTTTGATGATACTGAGTGTTTTTCGACTCAAATTAATTGTAAACGGCAGTTTGGTCAAGTCGTCGGCCATTAGTGCGATATCGGCTGTTTCTAGAGCCGTATCGGTTCCGGCACCACCCATGGCGATCCCTACATCAGCAGTGGCAAGTGCCGGCGCGTCGTTGACACCATCGCCCACCATTGCTACTTTCCCATGTGCTTTCAGCTGTTTAATGGCCTCCAGCTTATGCTCAGGCATCAGTTCCGCCTTTACCTCATGAATTCCAATCCGTTTTCCAATTGCCTCCCCGGTTGCACGGTTATCCCCTGTAAGCATAACGGTTTTCGTTATACCCAACTCTCGAAGTTTTTGAATTACGTTTTTACTGCTTTCCCGGACTTCGTCGGCAACGGCAATTAGGGCAAGTATCTCATTTTCCGTTCCGAGTACCATAACCGTTTTTCCTTGTTTTTGCAAACCTTCGATTTCGGCTTTTATTTTTTCGGTTAGGTTCGACGTATTCAACTCGGAAAACAAATTCGGACTGCCGATGTAGTACAGTTCCCCTTTTACTTTTGCCTTTACCCCTTTACCAGTAATGGATCGGAACTCTTCTACTTCGGATGACAAATCGACGTTTTCGTTTTCAGCTTTGCGGATAATTGCTGAAGCCAGTGGATGTTGGGACCCTTTTTCGATGACGGCTGCAATAGCCAACAATTCATTTTTCTCTTGACCACCATAGGTGATAAAGTCCGTAACCACTGGTACCCCTTTCGTCAAAGTTCCTGTTTTATCAAAAGCGATTGCAGACAATCGTCCTGCTTCCTCCAAATGAATGCCACCCTTAATCAAGACACCGTTCTTTGCGGCATTCCCAATGGCAGTGACAATCGATACAGGTGTGGAGATCACCAGCGCGCACGGACATCCTACCACTAGTAACGCCAATCCTCGGTAGATCCACTCACCCCAACCGCCTCCAAGTAGAAGCGGAGGAACAACAGCAATGCCCAGTGCTAAGATCATAATCGCTGGCGTGTAATACTTTGCAAATCGGTCAACGAATGCTTGAGACGGAGCGCGTTCCGCTTGCGCTTCTTCCACCAAATGAATAATCTTGGAGATCGTCGTATCCTCAACCCGTTTTGTTACTTTGACTTCAAGAAGCCCCTCTTCGTTTAGCGTACCTGCGAACACTTCATCACCAACGGTTTTTGTGACAGGTACAGATTCCCCTGTAATAGCAGCTTGATTGATGGTGGATGTTCCTTTGATTACAACCCCATCCATGGCAAGTTTCTGCCCTGGTTTGACGATCATAATGTCGCCCACTTGGATGTCGTCCACATGAACCATTAGCTCTTCGCTACCACGACGGATTAACGCTTCTTTCGGAGCGATGTCCATCAACGAACGAATGGATTGTCGAGCTTTTTCCATGGAGTAACGCTCCAATACTTCACTGATCGCAAAGAGGATGACTACTGTTGCTCCTTCACCCCATTCACCAATCGCCGCCGCCCCTAATATGGCTACGGTCATGAGAGTGTTCATATCGAACTGGAGACGGAACAAGTTTTTAATCCCTTTAATGAAAAGCTCATAGCCGCCGATGAGAATGGAAGCAGCATAGACTACAGCAGTAAGGACATGTTCTTCCCCGAATTGCTGACCCAACAGGTATCCAAAGAGTAGAAGGACAGCTGAAAGCACTACTTTACCGTGCGCTTTCCAGAACGGTTCTTTCTTTTCTTCAACCCGTTCACTTTCGGATATAATCTTCAGATTTTCAAATGCCCCTGCTTTTTCTAGTTCCTCGACAGTTGCTTCTCCAAAAACAGTTACCTTCGAAGCTCCAAAGTTCACTTGTGCCTCTTGAACGCCAGGCAGGTTTTTGACGTTCTTCTCGAAGATGGCTGCACAGTTGGTGCAGGTAAAACCTTGAACCCGATAGACCTTTTTTTGCTCTGCATTACTTCCCATGGGTCACGACCTCCTGACTATGTGTCGAAGCAATTTGAACAAGCTGTCGTACATGTTCATCTTCCAACGAGTAGAAAACCAATTTCCCTTCCTTGCGATATTTTGCTAATCCCAATTCTTTTAACATCCGCAAATGATGGGAAGCCGTTGCCATCGAAGACCCGATGATGTTGGCTACATCACATACGCAGAGTTCATCTTCTTGGCATAACGCGAACGCTATCTTCATGCGTGTTTCATCCGCTAATACCTTAAACATCTTTGCCATAGTTGGGATGTCTTGTTGACCAAGAGTCTCTTGGACACGACGAACCTTGGATTCGTCATAACAATAAATTTCACATGTATCTTTTTCTTTCATGAAATCACCTCCGACAATCAAACCATCGTTTGATCATTATTATCATAAACCATTATCCTTATACATTCAAATGAACTTTTGAATGTATGTGTGCATAAATTAAAAAGTTGTTAGGATTTACCTAACAGCATCTAATTACTTTTAAGTGAATTATGTACAATCTCATCAAGATATAGGCAGAACAAATCGACTTGCAGCAAACATGTTATCTATCCTATCTTACTCTCCAGCTTATTGACTCCCTTCTTTCCCACGCCTCCAGCAATGTGATGTCGTCCGGGGCTGGATCGCATCCACTCGATACTCTTTTCCCGAGCCAACGCGGCCAGTACCTCCATCACGCCGCTACGACTGCGCCCGGTTTTTACGCACAGCTCATCCACTGTCGGCGTGCGCCGACGACCAACGGAAAAGTTGGCGATAATGCGCAAAACCTTTCGCTCGATGTCAGACAGCATGGAAGCTCACTCCCAATGATACGAACATTTGTTTGTATTATATGCGAACAAGGACGAACATGCAAATAAAAAATCTCCACATTAGTGGAGCATCGGTAAGTTATTTTCCCTGGGGTCTAACAGTTTTGGAGACCATCCAGGTCCACCGTCAAGAAACATCAGCGTGCCTCTTTCTCCCCAATCGAATTGAACTCATCCGGCGCAGCTGTCTGCTTTCCAGTCTGGGCCGCTTTCGGCAACGAGAAGGACACCACTCCGTCTCGATCTGGCCGAGGTCGCCTTTTATTGGTTGCCACGCGCTGTCGTTATCAACCGATCAAAGAGCAGACGCCCTTCTTCATTCCTCGGGTCCTGCGTCGCCCGTTTCCGTTACCAGCGATCCGCCCGCAACTGTCATCCAGGCGACGAACTACATGCAGTCTTTCCGGTGCCCTGGCAAGGCCTCATATCAGAGAATTTACCGAATCGAAAACACCAGTTTTCTGCCTTCCTTCTCGATCTTGACTCTCTCTGAATGCTTCAGCGCCTTTTGGAGAATCATGTACGGATTCGCCCATTCGACTGCCCGACGTTTTTGCAGTTCCCCGTAAAGTTCTGTCAGTGTCAGCGGTGCTGCCGCTTCCTCCAAAATCGTTTCTACCTCCCTGGCTATTCCCGGATAATCATGATGCTGATACGGTTTTCGGGCTTTACCCGCTCGCTGTGCCTGTATCTCATGGGGAACCGCCGATCCACTTGTTGTTTCTCCTTGCTGATCATCCGTGCCAGAAGGTACACCATACCGCTCGTCCAACTCACGGATTCGGTGTAAGATCTGCTTGATCTCCTCCCTCAGTTCTTTGTCTCGTTCCATATACTCTCTTCTTAGAGATAGTCGTTGCTCAAGCAGAGATTGCAATGTCATATGTAGTGCCTGACGTTCGTTAAATGTTGTAGACATATTCGACTCCTTTTTGATTGTTTTTTTTTGAGTAATTTGATATCTTCAATATTTTTTCCTGCGATTCTTACCACAACAACCATCCATACACTGACGTGTAACAGTCAGGTGAACCGAAACAGTATCCGAATAGTACTACGTTTTCGCAGCAAAAACAAAAATCGAGTGCCCATTTCCTGGACACTCTCAACCTTCTTGAATCCTTTCCCCACGCATGTACATTTTTTTCGCGTGGAAGAACGTTACGTGTGTAGACAAGGTTCGCTCCCCAAACAGTTCGTTCAAATAACCAGCCACCGCCTGCGCAGCAAACCGATTGGTAATTAACCTCTGTGGCTCAGACGCGATCACCTGTGAGCAGGCCATTTCAGAGGGAGCGATCTCGTCCTCATCCTCCAATATGTCCGGAAAGCGGCCGGCCACCGGTTCCAGAAACGTTTTTCCGTTCAATCTCAATCCGGCTACTACTTGTCCTGTCCATCCAGTATTCGCGTGACGCTGCTTCTCCTCCTCCGTCCACTCTTCTCGTGGCCGGCGGTCACGAGGAACCCAGGCAGCTTCCACTCCCACATCGATGTAGAGCAGCTTTTCTTGACTGAGAAAGTAACTGTGCATGACCTGGCGTATGTAGTTGTTATCCACTGCGCCGATCAAAATCGGAAGAAAAAACGTGTCCCAACTGTAACAGCCTCGATAATCCGTAAACTGAAACAATCGGTCTAACGTTCTTTCATCCTCAATGTACCGTTCATCAAACGCAGCGATCGGCACTTGATAATGGCTGCGGTAGCGGTTAGCCAGTACCGCAGCTTTCTTCTGTCCGACATCCTTTGGTATAAAGAGTTGATTGGCCAAATTCTTTTGTTCTACCGTATCCGGATCGGCCACCAGGTAAAACCCCTGTACCTTGAATATATTCATCATTTGAGCGCATTGCTGCAGAATATATCCGCCATTTGCGCCTGCGCCGATCTGAACGATATAGTAAAAGATCTTCTTCCGTTCGTTAAACCGTATCATCGTCTCCCGCTCCTTTCACGGACACTTGAGGAAAGTCCAGGTTCGTCGGAGACTCCAACGGTGATTCAAAGACAATATGGGGATTGATGATCAGATACTCCCCGTCCAGACACGTCCTCACCAGAATTTGCGGGAAGAAATCCAGCACCCTTCCCACAACCGCATAGAGGATCGGCGCCTGCTCAGATCGATCATCTTGGGAAGAAAAGTAGGCTTCCATCGTATGGTGAGAGTGGATTTCCATCACTTTCACGACGTTTTCCACGTAAGCTACTTGCTCAGTTGGTTCACACATGTCTCTGCTCACAATCTGTGCCGGTATCACCAGTCGATACCCTTCTTCTCCCCAGTAAATCTCTCCATGAACCTCAGCGCCATATGTCCGGGCGAAGTGGCGGGCGACAACCAAAAACTGCGTCAGAATCCCCCAGGGAATCCTGGGGTATTTTAGACGCACACCTTCTACCAACGTCGGAACACTAGGAACCTTCCGAGCCCTTTTGCAGATCGTTAACGCTTCTGTTTCGCGGATATGGTACATATGACCATCAGCTCCGGGAACGTACATGTTGGACCGGCGGTTTGCCACAGCATCCTCCAGCTTCAGATAGATACCATGTCGGCGTTCCAAGAGCATGCCGCTTCCTTTCTTTCGTGCGGTTAGAACAGGGATAATCATATTCTTTTCCTTAATGAATGTCATCGTTGTTAACTCTTCAGTTAGTTCGCCAAAGTCGTTCTCCAACCGCTTCCGCACGTCTTCACCAGTAATGTTCCTCAATTTCACTTCGGCGTTGTCTCCTGTAGTTTGTTCATCAGTTGGAGAACTGTCTGGAAGACCATTCGTGATTTCTTCCGGTGTAAAGTAATCGGTCAGAGGAATGTTCTCCCCGCCATACCGGATGATCGTCTCGGTGTTTAGTTCCCATGTTTCCGGTTCACTTTTCGTGACAGATACAGCCGTTTTCTTTTGGTCCTTGGAAGCTACCCGTGATTTCGTGGATGCCGTCGTCTTTTTGCCTTTTCCTGTGTCCTGGATGGCCTCCGGTTCCTCTTCTCCTAAAAAGCTGAACAAAGTTTCTTGAAACAGTTTGTCAGTCATGCTTTCCATGCCTCCTCTTGGATTCATTTCAGTAGAGTAGAGAACTGAAACTTTTGGGCGACCATATGGTCGCCTTACTCATTTCAGCTCCCCCTCATCAAACCGTACGTGAGGTTTTCCCTCATACGGCTTTCCGATGCTCTTCTTTCTTTGGCATTCGGTAGTCCTCTCCGGCAAGTTTCACCAATGATCCCCGTGTGGCTTTCATTACCTCCCCGACCCTGGAATGCTTGTTTCGCACATTCCTTTTCTTGTTAACGAATAGCGTCAGCCTTTCTATTACATACCAATCAATTCTGTTTAACCATCTTGCTGCCATAGTTGAAATTGAATAGTAGTTCTTGAATCCCTTAAGCTTTCGATTAAGCCCTTGTACCACCTCATGCAGCGACCAGTACAACTTGCTGCGCGGTTCGGTGTACATCTTAATTTTCCGTCTCATTTCTTTCATTGCTTTCTTGCTTGGAATATGTGACATGGCATATATCCTTTTTCCACCTTTAATGAGAACGGGAAATTTTCGATGATGAAAACCGAGGAAGTCAAAGCCTGCGGTATTGTCCCAGATATTGACCAATCGAGACTTTTCCTTGCTAAGAGTAAGGTCAAGTTTGCTCATAATGGCCCTTATAACCTGGATGCTTTCCAAGGCATCCTTTTTCGTCTTGCACATGACCACGAAATCATCGGCGTATCGAACTAATTCGCCAAGATGAGAAAATTGTTTCTCCCAGATTGTATCCATGTAGTTGAGGTAAATGTTCGCAAGTAGCGGCGAAATTACTCCTCCTTGCGGAGTTCCCCAATCCGTTTCATGGAACTGTACACCTTCCATGACACCTGCTTGCAGCCATTTTCGAATCAGTTTTAGTACTCTGCGGTCAGAAATCCTTTGCTCAACCAGTTTCATCAACTTCTCCTGGTTGATGTTGTCAAAGTACCCCTTGATGTCTACATCAACTACCCAATACGCCTGTTTGCTCGCTTTTCTGATTTGTGCAATCGCCTGGTGGGCATTTCGTTTCGGTCGGAATCCATATGAACAATCTTTAAAGTCCGCCTCAAAAATTGGCTCAATGACCATTTTGGTTGCCATTTGGACAACTCGATCTCGTATCGTCGGGATGCCAAGCGGTCTTTGCTTCCCATCCGCTTTCGGAATGTACGTGCGTCGAACTGGTGCTGGATGGTACCGTTTTCTCTTTAGGTCGAGGTAGATTTCATTGAGGAATTTACTCTCTCCGTATTCATGTACAATTCTTCCGATTGTCTGTCCGTCCACTCCGCCGCTTCCTTTGTTGGCACGCACTCTGCGCCATGCTTCGGCAAGGATGTCAGGACGATACACCTTGTCATACAGAGCATGAAATCGCCGTTTTGGGTGTTCCTTGGCACAAAGATATAGGGTTGTCCAAAGTTGTCGAGCTTTTACATCGGTGTAGTTAGCAAGTTTACTTGCATTCACTCACTCTTACCTCCTTTCAACCCATGAACAAAGCAGGGCTCCTTTCCTCCATGGAGTTTTGTTGTCTCCACTTCTCTGGTACTATGAGCCCCTCCGACTCCCTCTCTGCCGTCCACCACTTCCCTTACGGTTATAGGTTTCCGCTTTACACTCCCACGGAGTGTGCAAAGTAGGGTCTCCCCAGTTCCGTTCCTTACTTTCTCAGCATACCGTTCCCCTTACCCCGAGAGGTTCTTGAGTGCTGCGATCCAAGTTCTACACACCTTCCATGGCCTTCGCCCATTTCCACCAGGCTCGGCTCCTCCTTGTCCATCTTACAATGGTCTTTCTTAACGAGGCGGCAGGATTCACTTTATGTTACGGTCTGCTGATTTGCTTGCACCCTTTCGGGTTACTTTGTCACAGGGCTTCAACCTTAGGATCTCTCCACCAGTTGCCTGTCAGCTACGAGGCGACTTGGCTCTTACCTCGGTTGGACTTTCACCAACTAGCAATTAACGGCTCGCTGGGCACGCAAAAAAAAATAAAGACTATAGCTTTCGCTAAAGTCTTTGATCTACAGTTCTTGGCAGTATTGTCCAAACGTTCGTTGCTTGGATGTTAACCATTCCTCTGGAAAATCCTGCCCTTGCATGCGATTGTATAGCTCCCGCAAATCACTGATCCCGGATTCGTTCCGGTTCGTGTTGTAATAGCAGGTAGAACTGGGAGCCGCAAAAAAGACCTGGTGCATAGTAGCAAGTTGAGCCAAGTCTTTGATAACCGGCAACGTATTTCCCCCCATACAAACCACACCATTCGATACATTCGCGTAAGGAAACTTGTATAGTTCGGTGTCCTCGCGAATCCTCCCCTTGTCCTTGACGGCCAAGATGTGCAGCTGTTGAATGCGACCATCCCGGATTCGGTACCCAAACAACATCCGCGGGAATCCCACCTGTTCAAAAGTGGTGTTGTAATAGGCAATGTCCCATTTTCCTTTAGGCACCTCGATAAATACCATCTGGATCTTCTGCGCTCGATTAATCCAAATGTGTTTGACACAGTTGACGGGCAAGGTAGGAGTCTCGATACGTATCGCCGGATTTTTCATCCGTTTTCTTCCGATGATTTTTCGTAGTCGTTTCCGTTTCTGAACCCCCAGGATTCTCATTGGCTTTAAATTCTCCGATTCAGAATTTCGGATGGACTCGACAAAATCATCAAAACTCATCACGTATTCGTCTACCTTTACGCCCTCCGATGAGGTAACCTGGACAGTACAGTATGGTGTGTGCTGCGTAAAATCATCACTAAACTTCACAGTAAAATGCAGCATACCTCGCACCTCTATTTCCTTTTAAGTATTGGGCATACACCAACAACCTATCGAGTAACTTCCTGATCTGGATGAGCTCTTGAATGAACTGATTGAAATAGGACGGACTTTCGTGGATCTCGATGATAAAGCCCATTTTCTTCAGTTCGATGATCATCTCAGCTCCCGTCCAGTCGCAGACAACTCTCTTATTCCATCGGAGCTGTCTTTCGACCCATTCTTTTGTAAACACCCCAAGAAGTTCTTCGACGTCTGGACATAGGATGACAAACTTCCGGATGTCATATGACCCGTCTTCCTCTTCTTCCTCAGCGCAAGCACCAAACAGTCGCTCCGTTGCCTTCATAAAGATATCTCCCCCCATGTTTTCAAACGCATAATCCGTTACCCAGCACCCCATGTCGGATACCCGATACCCAGCATCGTGAAGGAGCTTTAACGAAAGCAAATTATCCAAGGACGACTGAATGACTTGGCAATCCTCGATACTAAACATATCAATGCTCTCCCTCAGATAAAATCGTCTTCTTCTGCATACTGTTTCTTCCTAGAATGAAGCAGTGTGTAAATGTTCTGCGTGCTCCTGACATACTCATAGATTACGTTGTACCAATTGGCCCGCTCAGTTTCTTCATCATAGATGTCTTCCATCGAATAAAGAGAATGGGCTTCATTGTACACGTAATCCAGTTCGTCCAATGTAAAGCTGTCGAAATCGACTTCCGATGCATCGGCGCCGGCATACAGGTATTCGACGATGCGAAACATACCTGGAGTTTGCCTACGTGGACTATTTGATGAGATGCTGCGAACCTGAAGTTGTTTTAGGAACTCATTGGTTGAAAATCTCCTTTTCTTCATCGCTAATGCATCCTTTCAAAAACACAGAAGGGGAATGAAATCCCCTTCTGCTCTGTAAATTATGCCGATCGCACAGGTAGTATTAAGGCAAACCCTGGTTCATTACCTGTTGGCCGGATGATAATCGGTGCATTTGCTCCTGATGCTTGAAACATGACTTCTTTGGCCTTCATATGGCGTAACGCTTCCAGAAGATACTTCGTGCTGAACTTCATCTCCAAAATATCGCCTTCGAGATCCGAGATAAACACTTCCTCCTGCACTTTTCCCATTCCCTCCTGACTGGCCGAAATGAGAAGAGAAGGCATTGCGGATGGTATCACCTGTAAGCGACACATATTGGCTTTTCCTTCTTTGGAGACGATACTCACCCGTTCCATTACCTTGACTAATTCATCCCGATTTGCCACAAATGTTGTTGAAAAATTTGTCGGGACTACCCTGGATGTTTCCGGGTAGGTACCAGAAATCAGTCGTGATATATATGTCACGTTTTGGTGCGTCAATCGCATCGAGTTTTCTGTGCAGTGGATGGTGACCTTATCGGCAGCATCTTCAATTAGCTTTATCATCTCTACTGCAGCGCTCGCAGGCAAAATCATCTTCGGTAACTTCAGTTCTTGATCCAGTTGCACTGTCCAAGAGCTCAGCCTATGAGAATCCGTTGCGACAAACGTTACTCCCTTTTCCTTGCTAAAGATATGGATGCCCTGCAGGGTGGGTCGCATTGACAATACCGAGCAGGCGTACTCCAAACGTAACCCGTTTGCCAAATCCGCTGCTTGTAACTCAACACAAACGCCGGTATCGTCCAACGAAAAGGATGGGTACTCATCAGCTTTCATCGTCTTTAGCTCGAAAGTCGATTTCCCCGCGGCAATGGAGATTTCATTCTCACCCATTTTCAGTTGGATCTCACCCGCCGGCAGCTTACGCACAATGTCCAGGAATATTCTTGCCGGTACGACGACCGCACATGATTGAGACGATGAGCAATTGTTTTCCTCCGTTATCCGGATGGTGTTATCCGTATCCGAACCGGTAATGGTCAAAGATTCTCCCGTGAAATGGAGATGAAAACCGGTTAGAATCGGAATCGTCGTCTGTTTTGCAACTGCTCGGTACGCTTTCGACAGATCAGCAACTAAACGGTCTGAATCCTTGATCACGATTTTCTTCTTCATGCTTCCTCCTACTCGAACCGGGGCCGAGTGGCCCCATAGTTCGAGCCACACGTTTTCTTACCCCGGTGGTAGGTAGAATCATTTTGGCAAATACGTTACCTTACCGTACTAAAAGTACCTCTGTTCTTTTAAACTAATATACTTTCCATCCCCGATAATGACGTGATCAAGCAGGCTAATACCAACCACCTCTCCTGCTTGCCGCAAAATTTGCGTGATCGAAATGTCTTCCTTACTTGGGGTTGGATCTCCGCTCGGATGATTGTGCAGACAAATAATCGATGCCGCGCTCCTCTTGATCGCCTCTTTAAAAATCTCACGGGGATGCACAACCGATGAATCCAAACTTCCTATAAAGATCGTCTGCTTACCGATTACACGATTTTTTGTATTCAGAAACAGACATATAAAATGTTCCTGCGTTAAGTACCTCATTTCAGGCATCATAAGTTCCGCTACATCACGCGGGAGACGAATGGAAATCCTTTTCTCTCTTGGGCTGGTTACATATTTGTGTGCCAATCCAAAGGAGGCGACGATCCGCTGTGCTGCCATTTCACTGATAGACGCAAGTTCCATGATTTCTTGGGCAGACATCGAAGCGAGTTGTTGAATCCCGATGCCAGTTAACTTTTGAATGTTTGCAGCATCTGCTTCGTTTCCAATAATGATCGTCAACAGATCGTTCAAATTCGCTTCCTTCGTCCCGTAGAACGTGATGCTTTCTTTGGCTTTTTTGACAAATTCAGTTACGATGAAATCGTATTGAAACATTTCGATTTGCTTCACCATTCCTCCCTACTCAAACCGGGCCGTGTGGCCCAAAGTTTGAGCCACACGTTTTATCGCCTCGGTGGTAGGCGAAATGTAATGTTTTTTCATGCCAGTTAGCTCATCTACATTCGATGTAACTTTCTGGCTTTGTTTCGAGATACAATGTAAACCTACACTCCCTGCAAAAGTATTTTCTGTCAGGATTGTTTTGTTCAGCTTCATCCTCCAACATGATCTGAATGAATGACTTCCTTTCTGCGGTTTTCCGAATGATCGCCTTAAGGGTTGACATGGTAAGGACTCCATTGATTACGAAATGAACCTGATACTGAACCATGAGAGAAGAGCTATCGTCGAACGGTTTCATCCCGCTTTTTAGGGTTGAAAGCAGTAAACTAATCACATTCCAGATTCGTTCGTTTGTTGATTGTCCTACTGTAATCGACTCTTCGGGTTCAATATAGGTTTTCCATAAGGCAGAAGAGACCGCTACCGGAATTCTGATCCCAATCTCTTTAGCCGTATCCGATACGTCGACTAATCTTCCTTCGCATATGGTGTTTATGGCAGGATAAAAGTGCAGAGAATTGCGGCGGAAAACTGCAGAGTTCCACCGCAATTCTGAGGCCATGAAAAAGGCACTTGCCAACATCCCCCTACAAAATCTACCCTTGGATTTGGCGAAAATCTGAGGGAGTGAGAGGAATGTTGAAAGTGCCACAACAACAGTATATCCGATTTTTGCGAGAAGTCGAAGGGTGTTCGATTCAGGAAATTGCGGAACGTGTCCAGGTGAATTGGCGAACCGCCAAGAAATATGCGGATCGCGACGATTGGAATGAACCGGTATGCAAGCGAAAAGGCCGCCATCCGGTGTTGGGACCGTACTTAGAGATTATTGACACATGGCTGGAGGATGATGAGCGTCTTCCACGCAAGCAACGCCATACAGCCGTCCGCATGTTTCAGCGGTTACGGGATGAGTACGGCTTCCCTGGCGGGCAGCGAACGGTATCCGAATATGTCTCCAAACGGAAGAAAGCCATGGCAGCCGAACGAGCCGAACATTTTGAGCGTTTGGAGCATCCAGGTGGAGAAGCTCAGGCTGACTTCGGGACGGTGTACGTGGTCAAGTCGGGAGAACTGGTGGAGCGGAAAGTATTGACCCTGTCGTTTCCGTACAGCAATGCCGCCTTTGTGTTCCCGGTTCCGAAAGAAAACACGGAATGCTTTCTGGAGGCCTTAGGGCGGCTATTTCAGCAAATGGGAGGGGTTCCTCGCAAGATTTGGTTTGACAACTTGTCCGCTGCTGTTGTGTCCATCCAGCAAGGCGGAAAACGAGAGTGTACGGAAGCGTTTCGGCGTTTCTGCGCCCATTACCGCTTTGAGCCCCTGTTTTGCAATCCATACAGCGGCCATGAGAAAGGCCATGTGGAAAACAAAGTGGGGTATGGACGCCGGAACTGGTGTGTTCCGCCACCGGTTATCGATACGCCGGAACAACTGGAGACGTATTTGGCGGAAGCTGCCCGTGCGGATATGCAGCGCCCTCACTATGTGAAAAAGCAAACCATTGCCGAGTTGTGGGAGCAAGAAAAATGCAAGCTGCTGACGCTGCCGACGACACCGCTGGAGATTTTCCGGCTGGAGACGTGCCACCTGAACAAATACGCTGAGCTGTCGTTTGACGCGGCTCTCTTCCCGTTGCCGCAGTGTCGGGCCATGCAGCCGGTTTTGGTGAAAGTCAAGTGGGATGTGCTGGAGGTGTTAACGGCAGACGGGACATATACCCCGATTGTGACATTGCCTCGTCCCTATACGGAGAAAGTCATTTCAGTAGATTGGAAGGCGGTATTGAAGAGATATGAAAAACGCCCGCGGGCGGTGATGTATTCTTCCTTTACCAACATGATGCCTCAGGCGCTCCAAACGTTTTTGACGGTGGAAGACATGAATGCACGAAAAGCACGAATTCGCCTGCTCCATCGATTGCTCGACACCTATACGTTGGAGGAAATCGGGCAAGTACTGGGAGAATTGTCGCATCAGCAAGAGCATCTGGCTGTTGCCTTGGAGCATGCCCTTTACGCGATAAAACACCCTGTTTTCCGCCCGGAACCGTTTTCAGAGTCGCATACACCCCCTGCCCTTCACGGGCAGATACCCATGCTGGATGAGTACGACCGGATCCTGGGGGTGAGGGTGGAATGAGAGAAGAGCTGGCAAAGGTGTGCAAAACTTTGCATTTGGCGCATGTGATGGAAACCTATGAACAGGTGCCGTTTGAAGATCGGGAGAGCTTCTTGCTGGGAGTCTTGCGGATGGAGATTCAACGGCGGGAGGAGACAAAGCTGAAGCGACTGATAAAGAAAGCCGCGTTTCCCCAACTGAAGACACTGGAAGATTACGCTTTTGAGGCAGTCACCTTACCGGAAACATGTACAAAGGAGGGATTGATCGACCTACGTTTTTTGGAGCGCAAGGAAAATGTGCTGATGCTGGGAAAAGTGGGCACGGGGAAGACCCATCTGGCAACAGCGCTTGGCGTAGAGGCGTGCCGAAGGGGATATGCCGTTCGATTCTTCCGTGTTCCCGATCTGGTTGCGCTCTTGCAGGAAAAACACGCGAATGGGGCACTGATGCGGTTTCAAAAAGAACTGGCAGACTGTGAGTTGTTGATTTTGGACGAGGTTGGGTTTGTTCCCTTTCACCAAACGGGGGCTGAGCTGTTGTTTCATGTTATCTCGGCCTGCTATGAGAGAAACAGTGTGATTGTGACGTCGAATTTGGAGTTTGGGCAGTGGAATACGGTGTTTGGAGATACGCGATTGACGGCAGCCCTTGTGGATCGCCTCGTCCACCACGCCCATATTCTGGCGTTTACCGGAGAAAGCTACCGACTGCGCCATGCTCTATCCAGCATGAAGTCTTCCTAAATTCTTTTGTATTGATGTTGGCAGTGTTCTGCATAAATTGGCCGCCAAACTCTGCATTTTTGAGTTGCAAAATACACGCATATGGCTCGTTGGAAATCCTCAAACGTTTCCAATTTCATGACTGGCAATCCTCCCCCTCGGATAAATAAAATAAGCCAGCACCTCCTTTGAGATACTGGCTTACGGTCCTTTGCAGTTTCCGCTGCAATTAATATACAAGCTCTTCTGGTATTCCCTTCTCCGTTATTTCACCTTAGAGGAACGGAATTGCTTACCGGACATGACACGAAAGACACCGTGTTCTTTCATCTGCTCTTCATCCCATCCCGTCTTTTTCATGAGCTTCGTTGCCTCAGTTGATCCCAGCTTGAAGAAATCAAACGGATTCAACCCTTTTTCCCGTATATGTCGGGCAAGAGCTTCCCAATTCCCTTCCCACGAATACGACGGAACAAAATCAAATTGGGTGTCTCCCACTACGACTTTTCCATTTTGCTCAACATACTGCTTTAGCTCTTCCTTCTTGGCTTTCAATATCGCTTCCAAATGTAGAATCTCAGCCGCCAATTGTTGAGCCTGGTTGTGATTTTCTTCTTTGTTTTCTTCCGGAAGATCCACTGGGATTGTTCCTTCATCAACCAACGCTGCCGCTTCGATATCCATCGGTTCATCCCATGGAAAAATCACCGTTTGACCGTTCATGTTCATGCAATATTCCTCCTCCATTTTGATCATGGGAGAAGCCGACCCATGCAGATCGGCTTCTTCGTTTTCGTTCTGTTAGACAGCCACCTTGGTAAGCAGTTCGCCGGCATCTTGTTCCAGCTCCACCCGAGCATCCCCTTGAAGAGTTTGGGCGGCACGGGTCATGGCCTGCATGACGTAGAACAGGTTGTCACCAGGTTCTACCATGTAATTACTGGTGATGGTATCCGTCACGGATTGACTGTATTTTTTGTCCTTGGCGAGCGTTTTGATGAAATCCAGCGGGTTTTCCACCTTGACCTCTTTGGCAGCCAAAGCCCGTTCCAACATGTCATCCCCGGCTTTGACGGCAGACGTAAACGCTTCTGCTACCCGGGCGTACATCTCCTTCTCCCGCAGGTGAATGTGGCGCTGCTTGAACACGTCCCCGTCATTGGTCCAGCGCATCAAGCCATTCGAGCAAACCAGGCGGTATACCATCGGTTGGATCGTAACCGAGCGAGCCCCCACTTCGGAGTTGGACAAATGGACCCCTACCATGTGGACATCCGGTCGACCCTCCAGTGTTCTCCCGATATTTCTTGTCAGATCAGGGAACACAATACGCAGGTGCATGCCGCGCTCATCGCGGTACCAGTATGAAATCCGATGGTCTTCCTCTGTCCCAATCATGGATTCGATCATGCCGAGGAACTGATCATCATCAAACCGACTATAATCCTTGGACAAGGCACCACGAATCATGGGGCCCAGTTGTTCGGACCGAGACCGATACGTACGCAACATCCATTCCTCGTCCCCTGGCAGCCGCTCTGCGAAGTAGTTAAAGTTCGTTGCCCTCAAATCACTTGGGCAGCGGCGCATGAAGCGAGCCGGCAGCTCCAGTTTTTGATACATCTGGTTTTCCGCCCATTCGGTTGCCGGGCTGGTGGCCTCATTCGTAAAGAGTGTCTGGAACGTAAAGTTTCCATCGTCACGCATCCGAATCTGATTGGCCGGTACAACGAAATCTTCCTTTTGCTGTGCTTGACGGTTCAGTTCGTCTAAAATCCGCTTGAAATTTTCTCCTGCATTGTGCATGTAATTCATGATTCATTCCTCCTCAATGAACTTGGTATTTTTTCGTCATGGGACATTCGCGGATATAGCTGCAGTTGGTGCAGCCACTTCCTAATTTGGGCGGGAATGCTATCTCCGGTGGGGTCCCTTTTTTTAGTTCCTGATAAGCGTGTCTCGCCTGATGAATCTGCGTCTTGGCCCAATCAAGGGTTTCCGCAATCGCTTCAGGCGTTACCTGTGCTGTTTTGATTTCATTCTTTCTCGGAAACAGATAAGCGACCTCCGAAGCGTAAAGGCCGGATTGCCATGCGCTCCAAGCATAGAGAAGCAGTTGTTTGGGCTTTTGCATGACCTCATAAACTGCCCAGGATGTTTTCCAGTCGTAAATTGAGAGGGAAAACATATCGTATTGGACAATGAGATCAATCACCACATGGAACAGATCCGTTTCCGTAATGGGAGTGATGATTTCACGCTCGACCGCGACAATTTCCCCTTTGAAAATGTGGGTCTGCAACAGTCGATACGCCTTTATCGCCAACTCCTGCACGTCTTTCGGAATTCCCGTCGGCGGAGGCTGCCGTAAAACAGAAGAAGCAATGACTTCGTGGAATTGCTTCCCGATCGCCATTGCTTCCGTTTCCTTCTCCGGCATCCCCAACACGTACCGGAAATAGTACGCGTGGGGGCAGGAGTCATATTTGAAGAGTCGGCTATAACTCCATTTCCAGGTCACGCCGTTCTCTCCTTCATGTTTTGCAACTCTCGCTGAATGGTCCCTTCCAAATCCGCCGCTTTCTCTTCGTTCCGAATTGCTTCTACAAGTTCGCGAACGATGACATCCGCTCGTTTGGCCCATTCCGCCCACAAATCCTTGGGGAGCTGATGCATCTTCACGGCTCGCTCCCAAAGGCTTTCAATGCCGGTATCTCTCTCGGTTTTCCTGACGAAATCCTCCGCGGCTTTTTCATTCGCCAGGTATTTGCCAAGCAGAAGGACATGGAACGCTTCCTTTGATTTCTCAGACGTGAATAGTTGCCACTCCCGCCATGCCCACTGAAGAACAGCACGTGCATAATTCGGGCTGGTGTGAAACATTTTCCCGTCGATCTTCCCGAGAAAGCCCATCAATTTCCATTGGTGTGCGGAAAGCTTCATTGCAGGATGATCTTCCCATGTCTTTTTCTTCCGCTTTTTCCTTCGGGCGGCTTCATGTTTGGCCTTGTATTCATCGATCACTTCTTGTTCGCCTTTTCCCTCCAGAAGACCGATGAATTTGGCTACACCCCCTTTTTCCTGGCAGCGAAAGCAGTGATACGTATTCTTGACCGGATTCAGGTAAAGATGGAACCCGCGATCTGCTGTACCGACAATCTCTGCGCAAAACGGGCAATGGATGCGAATCTCACCTCTCGGCGCAGCCTTTTGCTGTGCCAAGAGATTAAAACGATCTGCAACGTCAAGGATTTCAGGAAAAATGCTCATGCACTGCGCACCTCCTGAATCTCTTGTCCGCTGCGGCCAGCAATTGCCTCAAAATCTCCCATCGTGCGAGTAAGGAACTTTAACAATTGTCCCCCCATCAAGTTGTTTAAGTCTTGTTGGGCCACCGGATGATCTTCCGGAATCAGGACTTTGCTGCCGTTATGCAGGAACAAAATAAAGCAAGGTGTGTCGTTGATGGCTGTTCCTTGCACATCCGTTACGGTGCCCGTAATCCAACGGGGCGTATCGGACGGAGTGATGGCAGCGTGTTCCTTGTGAGCACCAGATTGATGTTGTGGCGAATGCTTCCCTTCTTGTCCTTGCAGCCGGTTTGACGTCCTTCTGCTTTCGTTCCTGTTGTGACCGGGCGTTCCATTCTCACGTCGTTGGTTGGGTTCATCCGATGGAGCCGCTTCCGCCCAATCTTTCAAGTCCTCAACATCCTGGGTAAAGATACCTGAAGAACGGGTTGCAGAAAGCACAGCGTCAATTAGACCGCGCTTCTTGGCCATCTTCAAAACGGTGTTCCATAATGAGTGGAGATCCTCATTTTCGATCCGGTATTTGATATAGGTTCCGTTTCCGTTCTTTTTCGGAAAACTCTTCTGTACCAAGGAGTTTTTATCAATCCCCCTCGGCAACTCGTTTTCGAAGACCCAACGCCAGCGATATTGACTTTCCATGGTATTGGCTTCCCCAACACCATCAGCAATGGTTACCCCACTGCGACGATGGATCAGGCTAATCGTTACCCGAGCCCGATAGTAGCCGGTATCTCTTTCCGCCGTTTCTTCGATCATTTTTACGATCGGTGAGAACCCATACAGTTCGCATAGTTTTTCGGCACCCGCTTTCAATAGCGTTGGTTTCGCAGTACCTTCCAGAACGCCGTAATCTTGCCCCTCAATCATGACTTCCTTGAAGAATTGCTGCGTCAGATTGAGTTTTTGTTTCATCTCCTGCAAGACAGCGTGCATCTCTTGGTAACTGTAGCCCTCCATCAAGCGAGTTTCCTGTCCATCGATGACCGTCAGTTGGTTATTCATGGAATCTCCTTTCTTCGCCTCTCGGCCAACGTGCTATTGTTTTCTCCCGCACGAGGGATTTTGTGTATACAAAAAGACTTCTCCCGAACCATCAGAGAGAAGTCTTTTTTGTCCTGCGATGACCCATTCCCTAGAACGGCAAATCGTCATCCGTAATATTGATTGGTTTTCCTGAGCCACCGAACGGATCGGCAAATGGATCTCCAGGGGCAAAGGGATCATGGCTTGGTTGCTGATTGCCCGTACGAGTCTCCTCTGCTTTCTCAAGGAAATAAGCACGGTCCGCCACAACCTCCGTCACGTATACCTTTCGTCCTTCCTGGTTTTCGTATGACCGAGTTTGCAGCCTTCCTTCCACCCCAACTTGTCGGCCCTTGCGTAAGTAGGTTGCGCACAGATCGGCAAGTTTCTGCCAGGTTACGATGTTGATAAAATCCGCTTGCCTTTCTCCTTCTTGATTGGCAAACGGGCGATTCACAGCCAACGTAAACGTCGTAACAGCGATCCCGTTTGTCGTGTAGCGCATCTCTGATAGGAATAGGTAAGACTTTGATGTTATCGCCGCCTTTTCCCCTCCTTCACACCGTACGTGAGAGTTTCCCCTCATACGGCGTTCCATCTTGGGTGCTTACTTAACCGATAAGTTCCAGCCCAGCTTTCTTCCGATACTGGTTGATGCGCTTCAGTACCGTCTTTGATGGCATGATTCGTATCAGCAGGTTCCGGATCGTCTCAGGGTCTGTGGCATGTATCAGTCTATGGACAACCTTGTGGATGATTCTGAGGTTGTCGAAATCATCCGTGCCACCAAGATGCTTGGGCAGATAGTGATGGCAGTGTACATCTTCGGCGAAGAGGAACATGCCCGTTATTTCACACTTGCCCATCTTCATGCTGTAGTGGCTTAGGCGGTTGTCCATATACTGTACCGTTGCGTTTGGAATGTGGGACTTCATCAATTTGAGAAGTTCCCATTCCACGTCACCCTGTAGTCGTTTGTGGATGAGTTCTCTACCCTGCATAGTGAATGGGGTTAGTTCTTGTTTGAATTGATAACTGTTCCATTCATGCTGTACGTCTGCCAGCGGGTAGAGATAAACCCCTGCCACCTTGTACGTTCTATAGGCATTCCTATAGAATTTGGTGTACGTCGGTGGCGGGTCTTCGGGATGCTCGTATCTGGAGAGACCCTTGAGCCTGTTATACAGGAACCTGCCTAGGTCGTAGGCAATGCGTGAGAATTCAATGTTTACGTGTGTTGCCTTCTTGAAGTAGTTATGGATTCCTAGGACGAAGCTGTTGTATCGTAGCACATTTTGGGCTGTCGGGGATTTCTGGATGTTTTTGATGAGTTCCTTGGCTTGTTTCTTGATTTGCTGTTTCTTCTTGTCCCGGATGCCCGTGTGCGCCACGTATTTCTTACCCTTTTTGATCGCCCATATCGTGAAACCCAGGAATTCGGATTTTCGTTTCCGAAGGTTCACGATTTGGGACTTTTCGGGGGAGATGTCGAGTTTCAGGCGGTCTTTCAGGTACAGGCGGACGGCGTGGTACCACTTTTGGGCGGTTTTCCAGTCCCGGCAAAGGATTTTGAAATCATCCGCGTAGCGGACGATGTATCCTTCTTTGAGATTGGTTTCCTTGAGGGCTCTGTTTTTCTTTTCGTTGCTGCTGTATTGGTGCCGTGTTCGGAATGTCTCCCATTGTCCTGCTACCCATTGGTCTAAGTCGTTGAGCACAATGTTGGATAGCAATGGGGAGATGATTCCTCCCTGTGGCGTGCCCTTGGTCGGTACTCCCTCACCCTCAATGGGGGCTTTCAGTATTTTCATGATAATGCGGAGCACCTTTCTGTCCCGGATTCCCATGTTCCACATCTGCTTCATCAGCAGGGAGTGGTTGACGTTATCAAAGAAACCTTTGATGTCGATGTCAACCACGTAATGAAGTCTTGCGTGGTTTACGAGGTGTTGCACTCGTGCCAGCGCATGGTGTGCCGAGCGCAGCGGCCTGAAACCATAGCTGTGCTTGTAGAAGTGGGCTTCGGTTATCGGTTCCAGTACCTGCTTAAACGCCTGCTGGATGATGCGGTCAATCATGCATGGGATTCCGAGTGGACGTTTGCCGTTTCTGCCTTCTTTAGGGATGTACACTCTCCTTACCTTTTTGGGTTGGTAGTTGGAGAGTATCCGCCTGACTTTTTCAACCAGTTCGTCCTCTGGTATCCTCTTAATATCCTCGATGGTAACCCCATCTGTGCCGGGTGTGACCGATCCCTTGTTGCTTTTGATGGTGCGGAAGGCAAGGAGGATGTTCTCACGGCTGGTGATGATGTCATAGAGGCGGACGAACCCCTTCCCTTGCTTCGCCTCTTCATGTAGTCTGGTGAAGGTATCGGTCATCCCGTAGTACTCCCAGTATCTTAAAGCCTGCACCGTGGCATTCCTCCTTTCGGAATGTCCCCACGTTCCTACCCGACCTTTGCAGTTCGCTGGAAAATCGGTTCTTGGCGCCCAAGACTGGGGGCTGTTCCTCCGCTCCCATTACAGGAGCTTCATCAGTCGCGCCCCCGCTCTCACGGCAGCAAACGCATTTCGGCTTCCGCCTTATAGCGACCACCCCGGATGGCAGTCCGTTTGGTGTGGGTGTCTGCCGCTTTCCCTGTTCCCTGTCCCCTAGCTATCCATGCCGGTTTTAGGTGACCCCTCTGGGCCTGTGGGCTGGATACCGCCATTGTCCGGTATAGCGTGTTTCCTAAAGACCATTCGTACTCCACGCCACCCACCCAGCTCCCGCTGGCAGTGCCTTTCGGTCATCGTGACGATTTAGACCCGTACATTCGGGGATTCGTCAGTCCGCTTTGGACGTTCTCACCATGACCGGCTTTTCAGCCGCCCGGCCTATCCCGCGCCATACCTTCCCTCTCGGGTGGCTCCAGGCGCGGTTCAGCCGCCTTTACCTGGCTTCACACCCCGTGCCCTGCCAGACCCGGCGCGTGCAGGAGTCTTAGCGGTGCAGTTTCAGGCAGACATGGTGCCGTCATTCCTGCACTCAGGGACAGAGTTGGGCGATTGCCCTCCCATTTCCCGCGTTTAGGCGGTTATAGGGAAACAGGTCGCACGATCTTTCGTCAGCCGACCAATCAAGACGACTCGATTCATTTCTTCTCCTTTCCGCCGATTTCTCGGCCCGTGCTTTTGGTACGCCCGCACGAGGGACAAAATAAAAAAAGACTTCCTAACCTTAGCGGTTGAAAAGTCTTGGTTTCCTGTGCCTGATGAAAAAACTCATGACAGGCTGTATTTACTTACAAACTCCTCCGGGGTCAAAAACTCAATCTCTTGGATGAGTCTTTTCCCCTCTTCATCGGTGACGTACTCATGGAGTGTCGTTAAACTCCGGTCATTGGAGACGACCGCTTGTGCACCACCATCAATTGCGCACTCAATAAACATGGAGTCATCCGGATCGTAGCACCAGGAATACACGGTTGTTGAGCGTACCCTATTGGCCCGAAGCAAATAAGTCGCCGCTACTCTCAATGGTGGTTTCGGGTTTTGCCCTTTCTTTTCTGCGACGATGACAATCGTGGCAGCAAGCTCTTTCGCCATCTCATCCGTCAGTAGTACCTGATGTTCCCGAATGGACAACGAAAGAGCCCTTTGAGCCATCCTATTTTGTTCCAACGTCGCGCGAATGATTGTGCTGGTGTCGATTACCACGTTCATTGTTCCACCACCTTACGGATGGATCTGCGAACGTCTTTAATGATCGCATCCAGTTCCTCATCGCTTAATGGCTTCGTGTTTGCAGCCTCTTTCCAGCACTCTTCCAGTTCTTTTTCAAGAGTGTCCATGTCATCCCTCTCCTTTTGCATGTGTATTCCACCTCCTTCGATACAACGTCTTTCTACCCATTGTATCTCAGAGGAGATGTCCTGAAAACGCAAAAAGGCGTAGTACCTCTTTTTGCACGAAACAATCCTGCAAAAAGCGTACTACGCCTATGCTTCCATCGAGAACATTCTTGTGGCAAGTTCTACAGTCATGCACAACACGTCTGCAGCTTGCGACCGTTACGAGTCCGTGCCTAGCTCTCTCGTAACCACCATATCGCCTTGTCTCTGCCAGGTAACGACAAGCACGATATCTTTTCCGCCCATGTTGTCCAATCTGCTTCCCTTCGCAGGATTGGAAGAGGCGCACCATGGGTCAAAGCCTCACACATTCCATCAAGTTCTGCGCTCAACGCAGATCATTAACCTCATAGGGAACAGGTATTGCCAACTACCCAACGGTATGAGGTATCCCGTTTCTTCGCAATCTCCCATGCTCAACATGGTTGATTGTATACGAACCCCTATCCGCTCCACGGAAAAAGCCTCTGATGATTCGTATATTGGACTTGATTTGCCCATATTTTACCTAAGATTTTATCCCTTCGTCAAGAGGGAGAGAGGTACGGGCGTCCAATTTTGTTCCCACTTCATCACCATTCCCTTTTCCCATACGTCCAGGGTTGCGGCAAAGTGTCCCGGCTGAACAACCGATCGAAACTCGTCCCAATTTCCTCCGAACCATAAGACCCGCTCCCGTTCGGGAGGGTGGACATCCCCATACAGAATCCGAATGTCCACCAGATCGTCTCCAATCCGGATCGTGCCCCCGCTTGGGTTTGTCTGAATGTCAATGGGCTCCACATAGTCCAGCCAGTGGTCCAAGACACGCTCCAGGATCAGTTTTTTTACGGCCTCTTCGCCGGCAACCGGTTCGATGGCGTAAACAGTCAGCTTTTGGTTGTCCTCGGATTGGGCTTGGCCCCGCATAATGATGCCAGCCGACAGAAGCTGCTTGATCGTTTCCCGCGTTTCCCTCTTGGTGGCATGAAACCAGTCTGCAGAAGTGGCCGTGATGATTCCGATGGTTTTCATCCATTCCAGAAGCGGTGAATGAACTTCAAGAGATGAGGTTTGCGTAGGTTCCCAGTTGAATGTCCATGATTTCCCGAACATGTTTTCTCACCCGATCACTCGGGTAATTTCGCCGCTCAACCGCCGCTCTTTGTTGTTGATCCGCTGCAGCTGGATGAACACCACTTGTCCCTCTTTGAGCAAGCCTTTGTGCAGGCTCCGCTTCGGATGCAGGCAGTACACATCCAAGCCAGGCACGAGTTCGACCCAATACCCAGCATCGAATTGCCGTTTAATCACGCCTTTGTACACACCTCGGAGGTTGAACCGTGTGCCAATCAATTCCCATTTGTCCTGGAGAACAGGGGCCACGATGAGCCTAATGGACGAAGCTGGCATTTTCTCGCCTTGATCTTCCCCGGCTGCCGCTTCACTCTGCTGCGCCGCATGCCCATCCCTAATAATCTCCTTGACTTCAACGGTGAGCGTGTGGCCTACCTGATACACGTCTCGCAAATTCTTAAACGGCAATTTCAAGTCGGAATTGGTAAACGAAAATGAGAACCCGGAGGTTTCCACGACGATGCGGTTCTGCGACACTTTCGTTACCGTTGCCGTGTATTGATCCCCTACTTTCATCCGCCGCAAGGCAATTTCCTGCATCAGGTCGATGGCACGGGTACGACTGCACAGCACTTGTTCGGCATCCTGGTCAATATGCAGGATCATGACCGGAATGGTCTGTCCTAGGAATTCATTCATCTCGGACGTTTTTTCCACGCCTGTTTCCATTCGCGGAACGATGCCTTTCACAGTACCAGTCGGCTCTACTTCCAATACCCAGCAGCGAACGGATTCTCCGTTTAATTTGTGTGTCTCCAAGCCGACAACATTTGCCTGAATGGCCATGTTATTTTGTTTGGCTGCGAACAGCTCCGCCCAAAAGTTCTTCTGATCTCCTTTGCGCTCCAAAATGTTTGCCAACATGAACAATTCCTCCTTTTTCACATGAATGTGAGAAAATAAAAATAGCCCTCATCCTTATGGGAGAGTAGCTATGATCATACCTTCCAATATCTTTCTTCTCGCTCGTCCAGAATAAATGCTCCCGTTTTTATGTCCACTCGGAGGAATGGAACGAACGGTACCTCCTCACTGACTTTTGCTGATCGCTTCTTTCGAGTTGCTGGCTTCTGGGTTGCCACCATCTGTTGTTTGTTGACAGCCGCTTGACTTGCCATGCCAAATCTCCACCTTTACCAAATATCTTGAAGCCCCCACTAGGAGAATGCCTCCAGAAGGGTTAAACCCGCTACTATCGTGATTCCTACCAAAACCAGGGTCCAAAATCGCCATTTCATCCAATGGACACCCCCACTTCATTTGAGAGGAAGCCGTATTATCCCGTTTTTCGTTTGGCTTTTCGTAACGTAAACCATTTCTCTTCCCCGGAAAGATTGGCCTGCTCCGGAAACACAATCGTGATCTTCTTTCTCGGCTGATCTCCCTCCTCTTGTGAGACTGCTGCTAATGTCTCCTGTGATTCGGTTGGGGAATCCCTCGCGATCATCTCTTCCTTCCGTTTTCTCGTCACTTTCTCTACCCATGCGAATGGTTTCCGATTTGATTCTTCCTCCTTTCCTTCCGGTATTCGAACCAATTCCCCCTTCACAAGTTTGGGTACCTGTAATTGCCCGTTCTTCACAAGCCTGGCGACAAAGTGATAGGCTGGCAACTCCATGAGTTGTGTCGGGGTAAACCGCGGTACTTCCTTTTCCGTCTGCGTCACTTTGTCCGCCGTGAATGCCTTTATTCCCATATGGGTGTCGTACATTTTGGTCTGATTGACGCGTTTTTCCGTCCCAAATAAGGCACTAAACTTCTTCGCATCCGCTTCGTGTTCGCAGGCGAAAATCAATTTGTTCCGGCAGTTGGTCATAATGGTATCCTCCAACCCGGGATATCCGTCCACCTTCAGTTGGGAAATATTCTGGATGGCGATCGTACACGCGTTTCGATATTTTCGCCCCAACGTCAATAGCCGGCGAAAATCCGGATTGAGGTATTCGGGCAGCTCATCGATGAAGGTGTAATGCGGGCGTCTCGTCCATTGGTTCCCCGGCCGACGGAAAACGGCATTTTGAAACGTCATGATGGCAAACTGACCGAAAATGCTGCTGAGATTCCCCAACTCTCCCAATGCGGAGTTGATGAGAACCACGCCTCCGTTAGCCAAATGCTCCTCAAACCGGACGCTTTCCTCTTTCTTTTTCGTTAGCAGTTTCAACACCAGCTCGTTCCCCACCAAGTCTTCCAACTGCATCCGAAGACCGGTAGAAATTTTGGTGAAGTTTTCACTGTCGAAAACCTCAACCTGAAAAAACTCCACAAGGTCATCTCGCCTGTGTTTTCGTTCATACTCCGTGATGTGTTCCTTCAGCGTTTTGAGATTCCGGAGCGCGCGGACAATATGCAGCAGATCGGCATCGTCTCCGTACAGCCGCTTCAACAGCAAAACCGCATTTCGCGCGGCCATTTCCTGCACCAATGCGAAAAAGGCTTCTTGTTTGCCAAAAAGCCTTTTTAGTACGGTCCTCGTCATTTCCGCAACGACTTGAGGTTCGCCCAGCAACGGGTTCAGACCATCGCTCCCGTGCCACGTTGGATCGACGCGTCGTACCGGGATTCCATAGGCAAGGCACCCCTGGTAAATATCCTCCACAAAGTCACCACTCGGCTCCAAAATCAGCATTCCGACACGGTTTCCCCGCTTATACGACTCCAAGACCTGCATGGCCATGGGAGAGAGCAAGTAACTCGTTTTCCCACTGCCCGTTGGTCCCACAACCAAGGTGTGCAAAAACGCGTCTAAGCCGCCATAGGTGACTACCATGTTCGTTTATTTTGCCTCCTTTCAATATCGACAGCTTGAAAAAATACGTTTTAGACTTAAACGACCTACCCACAAAAAGCAGTCTAAAACAAGAAAAAAGTTTTAGACTGCTAAAGTGGTTACTTCACTATAGATTCCCGTAAGTACAATAACTCTGAATCGTATTTATTCACTGTTGATATACTATTTACGGACCTTCCGTTGGAGGATTTAACACATGGTCTGCAAAGACATCTGCCATTGGCATACCACAACCACGAATTTGCTCAGCGGCATTCTGATAATCATATTCTGTTTCACGTAGTTCTACGTGTGGACCTAATAGAGCCCAACATGCTCCTCTAGCGGCACTTTGAAGTCCAACGCTACCTGCATTGACGATACGCTTACCAAGTACAGTACGGTCAAATTGAATATGTGTATGCCCACAAACAACGATTCCTTGACTTACTGATTCAATCATCGGAGCAATTTCATTATCTGGAGTGTCTTTGCGAATCGCTTCTTCATCGCTCCTTGGTGAGCCATGAACGAACAGTACTTCACCCAATCCATCGATGGTAAGCGTCAAACTTTCTCGTAAGTTCCGTAAAAATTCCATCTGCTGATTCGATAATCGCTCTGCACACCACCGATTTATTTCTGCTATCCAATCATCTAGCCCTTGTTCGACTCCGTATCTACCCGCTACCTCTCGATCAGCATTGCCTCTAATAAAATAGACAGTACCTCTAAGCGACAAAAGCCGTTCCATGACTAATGCTGGTTGCGGTCCCCAAGCTAAGTCCCCACCAACTACAATTGCATCGACATTACAATTCTGAATTTCAGACAGCACAGCTTCTAATGCTGAAGCATTTCCGTGGATATCATAAATTGCAGCGACTCGCTTAAGCATTCTATCCCTCCTCAATGAATTCATCTGTTTTTTTATTCTACCGTCTATCTTTACAAAAGTTGCTGACTAGCCCATGCGACTTGAAATTTGTATTTCGCTAAACTGCCCTAGCTTAACAACTCTCCTCTAGTCTAAATCTCTTTTATCCTGAACAAATATACCATCGAGCAGATGCTCCTAAACTCATCCACCGATTTTCAACTTCCCCCCGCTGTGTATCAACTGATCCCCCTTATTCTCCACCTGGACGAAATGGTTCACTAGTGATTTCGTTCGTACGGTCCATCCCCAACTGGAATTCGATCAACTCCCAATCTTGCCCCATCGCCTTTTTTGCCTTTTTGGTAAATGTGCCAATGGACGTCTGTACCCATTTGGGGAGGGCAACCGTAAAGCGGTGACACATCTTGATGCCGGCCACGGCATATAAGACGGTCACCGCTAATGTGATCAACAACCAGTTCATCGCCCCATCCCCGTTCCAATACTCCAAGGCCACCTGGTACAAGACGTGACGGACTTCATCTCCCTTCCATCCCATGAGAATCCAATAGGCCGCCCCCATCCACCAGCCGGAATAGGAATCCTGTTTTTTCCATACCCACAATGTTATCCACAATATCCACAGAATCCCCAACCAGAGCAAGAGAGGAATCCAGGTCATGGGGAGGGCGTTCGCAAGAACAAATCCCGCTGTGACGATCACGAGAAATGATGCCCTTCCTTCTCCCATCACAAGGCCCCCTCCGCTTTCCAGACGTTCCTCCCTGCTTTTCTCATGGCCGCTTCCCATCCGGCGCCAAGACTCAAAATCGCCATTCCTTCATCGTAGGGGAGAACGTACTCCCAATGATCCGGAAGGCCCCATTGTTCCATGCACCACCCATTTCGGCTGAGAACGATCACACCGTCCACGATCCCCCTCACCCTACGGGATTCTTCTTTCGCCCGGTAGATCGGCAATCTCCCTCCCTGCGGTTCGATTACGAACAAGGCATACTTTTGCTCTTCCCACATGAGGATGCCGCCAATACGAGATTGCTCTCGATCTTGGCGGCCCCACCCGACAAATTCATACTTCGGTATCCACACCCAGCCGACTTTTTCGCACGCTACTGCTACGTTCATAATCCATAGGCGGTTCCATTGCGCAACTTTGCTGTCATTCCGCCATTCTTCCCATCGACGAATCTCGATCTCCAACCGTTCTAGGCTCCACCCCTCAACGTCAGCCAACATTTCCAGCCCTTTTTTCAGTAGATACCAACAGTATCCCCTCGGCCACTCCCGGTTGTAGATTGCTCGTTTAGCAATGTATCCGCGCTCTTGTAACGTTGCAATTCGTGTATACCCGTATCTTCGACCGTCAAAAATCCGTTGCCGCAGTACATCTGATGTGCATCCACGATACGCCCATATCATCCGAAACAGCGCAATGTCATTTGTCGTGATTTCTGGTGTTCTCACCAGCGTTCCCCCTTCCTCGTTGCTGTATGGCTCGCAACCGTCGAGTGCGGGGCACTCTCCCACTTGCTCGCCCGTTTTCGTTTACCGATCAACTTTCAGACAACCAACATTCCCTCTTTCTACACCCGTGGAATTGCAGTTCTTCCCCCGGCATTTTGACCTCTCCCGGCTGCTGGTCACCTGGGCAGATTAGGGGCTTCAGCCTCCGGCCTTAGCCCCTAATCCCACCGGAATTGCCCTTTGATTGCACAACCCCGACCCCCAATCTCCAAAACCCATAGAACGACATGGGATCAGGACACTTTTTTCATATGGAATCTGTCTTTTTGCTCCTACCCCGTAGTTAACCCCCGAAAGGCAGATATGGAACCAAAGAATCTTCACAACACCCGGCATCTGAATTTTGCTTTCCTTAAATAGCAAAGTTCAAACATAGGGAATCAAATGATTCTAACTAACCCCTGTTTTCACCCTCTGTATCGTATGGATTCTAAATTGATTCCATAGGATAGCCGCTAACGTCATGTGGAAATTTCTGTAGATTTTTTTAATTCCATATGAAAGAGCGCTTTGATTCCATACGTATACAACCACTGTTTTTTGGGTTTTACACCGCCAAGAACTCCATTAATTTTCGTCTGGGCAGCACGTACATTTCCGTGTGGGGGTGATCGGCGTTTGGTTCATAGTCAAACAAAAGAGACACCCGACTTTTGTTGTCGTCGGGGATGAAATAGGCGTTTACCAACGCATCGATCATCCACTTGTACACGTGGTTGTCCAGGTCAATGAGAAGATTGGCGGGATAATGGTTCCGAATCCAGATCGCCACGGGCTCCTGGAAGTAGTAATTTCCCACTCCATCCCTCGTATTAAAACCATCCCAAGCCTTCTTGCGGTCCGGCTGCCAGAATGCTCGCAAGGCTTCTTCCGTCCCTACCAACCACTCCTGCTTGATCTGCTCTCGCAGTCCCGGTGCGTGGTTCTTCAATCGACTGAACACGGGAGCCAATTCCGGATAGACCAACCGAAAACAATGGTCTTCCAATGGTTCCAACACCGGTTGAAAAGAGCATGGATCTTCCACGGGATTCCTTTCTTTCATCCATTCCTTTAACTGATACTGCGCTTGCAGGAGAAGTTCATAGGTTTGTTCCACCCCTGTACGTTCCCACATAAAACCACCTTCTCAATAGATTGGGCAGAGGATACCTTCGCCATCCGTTGGGATACTATCGGCATACGTACCGTTCGTTCCAAAATGCTGTATTCTCGGCTCTCCGTCGTAATTGGTATAGGATACCGACAGTATCCATAGGGATGCTGTTACTGGTTTTCATGAAGACGAATCTTCCGAAGGGCATCAAAGCGGTTTCCTGATCGTTGGCCAAAGCGATTCGGCTGCTCCTCTTTCTTCCCCTCCTGATTCTCATCGTCTTTGGTGACAGCCGACTGTGATCGACTGAACACCGACTGAAATCCTCCCCCAAAACCACCCCCTCCGAATTTGTTCGTTTTCGGCTGATATGGGTTGAACGTAGACTGTTTCACATTTTTGATAGCGGCAGACACATCAACATCCACTTCCGATTCTTGTTGAACCTGCTCTTGTTTTTCCTTGATCTGCTGAAGTTCTTTCGCCAGCTCGGCGAATCGGCTTGGCATCCCCATCCCGGCAAAAAAGGTGTAGATGACCGCGTAATTTTCATTCCAGATCGGGTCGCCAAACTTGCCTCTCATCTGCGTGATCGGATTGTAGTCACTGATCACTTTTTTGATCGTCCGTTCCGTGATGACATCCTTGAAAAAGTCCGCGTTGGACGGCCGCAAAATAAAACCGCCGTACATCGTCGCCGTTTGGTACTGGTGCCCGCAAGCAAAGTACCCCTTTTCGATGCTTGCTTTCATCTTGGCTTCCAGTTTTTCGATGGTAAAATCCGGTTCCAACCGCGCTTTCGCTATCGTAAGAAGCTTGCCGGAGAGCTGCATCAACTTGATGAAGTCGGACGGGTCATAGGTTACGTTGTCGCTTCCAAAGTTGGCCGGGATGAGATTGGCCTCGTGGATGGTACTAATGATCGCATTATTCCCCTCGTCCTTCCAGGACAGTGTCGTATGTTGGAGTGTCCGCGATCCTTTCTTCAATGCAAAATCATGGTAAATCTTTTTGTTGTCGGTTAACATCACGCTGGCTAACGGCTTGGTGTCAGAGGATTCAAACAACTCTTCCTGTACCTTGAGAAACTCCTGAATCTCCTTTAGCAGTAGCAATGCGTTTGCGATTTCATCCGGATCGTCAAACGGCAGCGAAATAAGTAAGGTGATCGGAACCGGAAAGAATCCTTCCTTGATCAAATTAAGGGTAAGAGAGCCCCAACCGGTTCCCACCCCACCCCCGGCTCCAAGCGAAATGATCAGATGGTCCACATTTGCAAATTTCTTTTCCATGGCCACAGCCAACTGGCTTCTCAATTCATTCGCCTTGGGGTTTAACGTCGGATCGAATAACTCGACCACAAGAGATGGAGTCCGAGCAGCTCCTTTCATTCCGTCAAAGTGAATGCGATCCTTTTCCGGGATATTTTTCAGGTGAATCATATCCGCCTGGGCAAAGTTGATTGCCAACGTTGGGTAGCATTGTGTCCCATCCGCAAAGCGATAACCGGCAAAGATATCCGCATCCTTGTTCCCTTTTTGGCCGGCGCCTATCACGCCAAATCGCAAGGACACATCTTGGATTAGGCCACTGTTTGTCATGAACTCCAATTCTTTACTGTTCATCAGGCTCATGGTATCCCCCCTCGTTTGAAGTCAGCAACAAATAATCTACAAACGCTTGTCCTTCCTCGGAGAGCGAGTAGAGCGTTTCTCGTCTTGGTGTCCTCAACTTTAGAAGACCGGAAAAATACAACGCTTCAACACAAGCATGGACGACTGTTTTGCTGTATCTACTCGTGTCAATGATCGATTGTTTATTGATCTCTCCGCTCTCTCCGATAATGCAAAGAACATCCTTCATGGGTTCAGTCAGTCGGTTAGAAAACAAGGCATAGTGTCTCGACTCGTACAATCGGGTCATATATTCACCATTCCTTTAGCTGTCTCGATTTCTTTTAGAAGCCAAAAAGGTAACTCTCGTTTGTACATAATGTTTAGCTTTCTCAGCACGGTTTGGCTGTGTTTTTCCGCAGTATAAGGAGAAACTTCCAAATGAACGGCAACTTGCGGGATGGAGTATCCTTGCAGCAGCATGGACAGCACCTTCGATTCTTGGGGAGTTAGGCTATACTTTTCGGAAACTCCGATCATCAGTTTGTCAAGCAACCGGTTTTCTGTCATCGTCAACACCTCCCTATCCGTGATCCGGAATGTACACTGGCCTGTAAGAATCGCTCAAACTGATCGGCCGGCAGTGGTTTGCTGAACAAAAACCCCTGCATGACGTGGCAGTCTTTACGCAAGAGATAGTTTTTTTGTTCCTCTGATTCGACTCCCTCGGCAACAATCTGCAGATTCAATTCATGAGCAAGACGAATTATGGCTGAAGTAATCGGAACTTCCTGCTGGCTGTTTTCGACATCTCGCACAAATACTTTGTCGATTTTCAATGTGTCTACGGGAAACACACGCAGGTAATTTAGCGAAGAGTATCCCGTACCAAAATCGTCAATCGCGATCTTTATGCCGAGCCCTTTCAACCTGGCCAATATCGAATGGGTGTGTTCTTGTCGTATTGCAATATTCTCCGTCAGTTCAATCTCCAAACACTCTGGGGGTAACCGTGTTTCTTGCAAGACATTCAAGATAACCGTGACAAAGTCGGCATGTTGTAGGGAATGCGGGGAAATATTGGTTGCGATTCGTATTGGGCCATACGTGTCTTGCCACTTCCTCGCCTGTTGGCAAGCAACTGTTAAAACGTATCGGTCCAAATCGGTAACCAGGCCATTGGATTCCGCCAGTGGAACGAAGATACGAGGCGATATGTCCCCTAACAATGGGTGTACCCATCGTGTGAGAGCTTCCGCTCCAATAACCTGACCTGTCCCAACGTGAACAAATGGTTGGTAATAAATCTCGATCCCTCCCTCCTTTCCCGCTGCCAACGCTTTTCGTAATTCTTGTTCGCATATGTTCTTCGCGTACTGGATTACCGGCAGATCCATCGGCCCCTCCTCCATTTCTTTTTCCTTGCTACCCCATAGAAATCGTCGGCAGCAGGATCACGAATGAAAACGCGATAAACGGCGCAAACGGTACCTGAACCTGATTCATCACCTTGGAAAAGATGAGCCCCGACAAAAAAGACAATAAGATCACCCAATTTACGAGCGGGAACCCAAGCGCAAATCCCAAAAAGGTAAGGAGTTTCATATCCCCTCCCCCAATGCCGTCTTGCACGAACAATGAGAGTACCATCAGCATAAAGAACACAAACAAACCACCGAATACGGAATACCCCAATTGGTCATGAACGGAATGGTACAGGATCGCAACCACCATAGACGGATAGGTCAACCAATCCGGAATGATCCGCCATTTCCAATCCGTCCAAGCGGCGATCAACAGGACAATGGTAGAGAACCCAATGAGTATCACTTCCTCACCTCATCCAGATTTGTGATGTAAACGTGGCTGATGCCCGTAAGGGAACTTGAGCCGTGATCCCGATGATCTTCAAAGACTTGAACGTGTAGGTGGACGAAACGGCAATCACGCCTTCCTCCCCTTTTGCCAATGGACCGGCTGAAATTGTCAAATCCCATTCAGCAGGGTCCAGTCCGGCATCAGCAAACCGCTGTTGCAAATAGGGGATCGTGCCATCCAACAGCCCCCCATGTTCCCCCATTTTTTGAGTCGTGTCGTTGATACAAACCTGAGCATTCAGCCATTTTCCTCCCCATTGAACAAAGTCGCCCATGAGGATGAAGAACGGGAAAATTAGGGAGAAGATGATCAAATACTCAATACTGATAAACCCACTTTGATTTCTGAGCGTTTTCATTGGAGGATCACGCTCCGAAATTCATGTACTTTCCCAGCATTTCGTACACTGGCGGTATAGTCGGAAAAATACGAGTGGATCCAAGGTAAGGCCATGGAGGCCATACCGAAGATCATCACAGCAGCAACCACCAAGATCACTTTCTTTTCCATCAGAACCGTACCTGATGTATCAAGGTACCACTGGCCGAAAAACCTTTGCATTCGCTTCCTCTCCTTTCGAAATGCATTTCATAAATAGAAAAACCGGGCATTTCTGCCCGGTCCGCCCTTTTTACCAGCTCACTTCTTCGTTAATTTGGCTATTGTTTTTAATGTTGGTGGACGTTTGGTTCCAATAGTCTTTCAGGAACGTATAGCCAAGGCCACTGAATCCAAAAACGCCTACGACAATGACGACCAACAGAATTTTCTTTTCCATCAATACCGTACCACGATCGTTACGGATCAGTTTAAACAAGCCTTTCCCTTTTTGAATCATTTTGTTCCACATAGTAATCCTCTCCTACATATTTTTTTGGTTTGACTTCTTTGGTCGGTTGTACCGTCTCCACAGGGGGGATCTCTCAACCGAATCCCCCCTTTCAAAAGGCAGGTCCTTTTGACAGCATGCTGACCAAATACAACGCCATCAGCGTGGCAATAAACAGGATACCGTCCAAGGCAATGATCATATTCATCGCCTTTACCTTGGCGGGACGAACTTGCTTTTCGCGCTCCATGAGTTTTTTGTCCAACTCCCGAAACGTCGATTCCATCTGCGCCAAGATTTCCTGTCCATCTTTCCCAGGCCCTACCGTCATGTATTGAGAAAGAGCTGCACTGAACTCAATCAATTCCGGCACTTTTGTACTCCTGGCAAACTTTTGGACGGCCTCCTGCGGTGACAGAAACTCCAAGTCTTGTTTGAGTACTTCCGCATACGCTCTCAGCCCACTACCTGTTCCGTGTTCGCAAGCAATTCGCAGCGCATCTGCTGGGGTCTTTTGCCCCTTGAGCAAGAGTCTGACCGTCAATGCAAAGTTGGGCGTTTCCTTTCGTATCTCTTCCCGCAATTTCTTCGCTTTGTTTTTTAGCTCTCTCCTCGGCTCGAAGAAAAAGTATACGGCTAAAAGGATACCCAGACCGAGTATGAACCAAGATTTCACGAACAAGTGAACAATCAGAAACAGCAACAACACACCGACCATGTACACAAATTGTTCAACGCCAATCTGCTCAGGTGTCTTCCTCGAATCAGCATCCAGTAGTTCTTGCTCAATCGCAGCTCTGGTTCGCAGCAAGTACTTGTTGGTCAGAGGAAAAAGAAACCCGAATGACCGGTGCCATGTTTGATCGGGTTTGACTTCCTCTAAAAGGATTGATGCCCGATAGGTTGACGAGGGCTGAAACAGGTAAAACAGGATTAGAAAAAGGAGGAAGGCCAGTAACCCTCCCCCAAAAACGAGAAAGATCAACGATCACACCTCTTTTCGGATAATGAAATAACTCACGACGGGGACAAAAAGAGCAATCCCCAGATACACGGTTAACAAGCATTGGCCTACCAAACTATTTGTGTACACTGCAAATATTTCTGGCTGAAAGAACCGGAAAAATGCCACTGCAGCAATGAACAAATAGGACAGCCAACGATTCTCTCGAACAGCACTTAGCATAGCATTGGCCAGCTCCATTCTTGCCAATCGCTTGGTTTGAAAGAAGGCACCCGCAACCAATACGCCTTCGGCTGCGCTGTCGCCAACCGATTGACTGATCTCGGCCATCTTCACAAACAAGTTCATTTCGGGTACTTTGAGCCGTTCCATCATCTCCTGTAGGGCTTCCCCAATCAAAACATCACTGCTGTGGAGCTGGTACACACGCATGAACTCGCTTTTCAACGGCTCGTCCAGGCTCGGAATCGTGGTCTCCAACGCACGTTTCCAGTTTTTTTGAATGCGAAAAGCGGCACCCAAATTTTGAAGCGCCGGTCCCAACTGCTCTTTCGCCAAATCCCGAATATGGCGTTCTTTATTTAAGTAAAACATCTTGATTGAGAAGTAATTGGCGACCAAAACGAGTATTGGAATAAATGGGTTGAGAAAAAGAAAAGACAAGCCAACTCCGATTCCGAAAGCAAGTCCCCACCATATGACTTGTTTCTGAACCGAAACCCCCAGCCTTTCTCCCTCGGCAAAAAAACTATTGCGCTCTCTTTTTGCTGGCTTGTGCAGTTCAATCCACTTGATCGTCTCTCTTTTCCCGGACTCAAACCATAGCAAGAGAAGGAAGCAAAATAACGTGGCTCCTACAGCTAACAAAATCGCCATGCTCATTGTTGCCACCTCATCCAGCGGGTTGGAGATACTTTTCGTATCTCGTTCTTGGAATTTCTGCATGTTGGAACATTTTGACCAGACGTTCAGAAATGGGGTTGCTGCGAACAAACTTTTTATGATCCCAGTCATACTCGAAGATCGGGTTGAGGATCAATTCTCCGTCTTTGTCAACGCCAACAATCTCCACGATTTCAAACACGCGGCGGCGGTCATCTTCAGCAAAATGCTTCTGCATCATGATAATGTTAAGCGACTTGGATAACAGCCGATTGGCGTCCTGTTTGGTCATAAACCGTGCCAAAAGCATACTAATCCGTTCTGCCAATTCTGAAGCACTGAGGCCATGCATGGTAAACCACAACGGGTGCCCAATCAAGGCAGCCTCAATCGCCGCCAAGAGATCCTTCTCTTTGCGAATCTCCCCGATGATCAACCGCTTTGGTGTCTGACGCAAACTGGTAACGACCAACTTTTGGATTACAATGTCCAACGACTCATCTTCCATGATCCGACACTCTTCCGAAATAAAGTGATAGCCTTCCTCATAGGGATACAGCTTTTCCAATCGCATTTCGGCGGTGTCTTCAATGACAACGACTCGTTCGCCTTTTTTGATGAAGCCTGCCATCAGCTTAAAGGTTGTGGTTTTTCCGGACCCGGTACTCCCGCCCATGCAAATGGAGCAGCCCCCTTGAACAATTAGTTTGATAAACTCAAACATCTCGGGCGACGCTGTTCCTTTTTCCAAAAATTCCGTTTCCGTCAACGTGATCGGAGGAAACTTTCGGATGGTCAATATGGGCCCTTTCATTTGACTGATGGGTTGCCATACCACATTTACCCGGCATTCACCGATCCGCGCATCCACAATCGGATTCTTATCCGATACCGACTTCCCGCATGAATTCAGGATTTTGGTGACAATGATGGTCTCCAGGTGCTTCTGATTGTCAAATTGAATCAGATCCCCTGCTGGGCGGTCTTTTCCGTTTTGCTTTACCCACGGCTGATCGTACCCGTTAATCATGATCTCCGTGATGGAGTTGTCCTCCAACGCATCATCCAGCGGCCCCAATGAAAAAATGTCTTTCCAAATTCGGAGAACGACATCATCGATGCCCATGCCAGCCACAAACTTTCGTTCGATCTGCAGGTAGTTGCGGATAGTCCGCTCTACCTCCGGCTTTCGTTTTTTATTGAACAGCGCATCCTGGACAAGTTTGTTATGTTCATTCATGAGAAAGTTTCGTACTTCATTTCGCACCAATTCGTAGTCGGAACTGGTGTGTTCCACACTTTGTTCTTCGTCTGGCCGAGAAGACTTCGTAGCAGCCTGCTGGCTTTGCAGTTGTTGCAGGTTTACACGTCCTCTATTTAACAAGATTGTTTCATTTGGCATTGTTGATCCACCTCACACGGTTTTTTCTCGAAACAGGGAAAATTGTGAAAGGAGGCTGCCGCGTCCTGCCTTTTTCGAGCTGGCTTCCCGTCTTTTCGCTTCCTTCTCTAGCCCCAATAACCCCTCTGCTATTTCACCAATGGCTGACTCAAATGACTTTCCACCGAGCAAGTTTAATTTGTGAATCTCGGTAATCATCTGCGGATCATACGGAATTGTATAGGTGACACGACGTTGTAGGAACTCTTCAAATATGGCGATGTTCATCTTTTCAGGAAGCTTGTTGATAATTACCTGGGCACCGTCCACTGGAACACCGGTGTTCTCCAGCAGTTTGATTCGTTGCGGAAACAACCGCACAGCAGACGGACTGGTATCCGTGACAAAGACGCGCTGATCGCAGGCTCTAAGTATGGCCAAGTGTAGCGGCTCATCCGGATCGCTTCCCATGGAAAAAATGATGTTTTCAAAGAATGGTTTGGCTCCCTCCACGATTTTTTTCATGTAGTCGGTAATCTCGTTGAGGTCCGTCCCCAAGGTTGGAAAATACTCAAAACCAAGGTCGGCCGACGGAGACAGGACGTACAACAAATCCGGCAGCTTCTTGAAGTGTTCCGCCAGATGTTTGGTGACTTGCCCCATCTTGGACTTATGCAAAAAGTAGGGCTCCATATTGGGCCGCTCTTTGCTTTGTAGGGCCTTGAGCAGTCCTTCCAACGTGTATCGCGAATCCTTATACCCGATCAGATACGGTGCCTTGGGGAATCGAATGTCCAAGTCGATGTACAGCGTTTTCTTCCCATTCATGGCCGAATAAAAAGACAAGGCTCGGGCAATCGAACCAGCTCCTACCCCCGGTTGGATTCCAAAAAAACCGATCGTTCGTTTCACGTTCAAATGGGCAATGTGCTGTTTTTGCTCTTGCCTTTGCAGGGAGGACTGAATCCAGGCGTAAATTTGCTCCCACCTTACTTCCTTCCCCTTCAAAATGGAGATAGAGGGAGACAAATTGACGGGAGGATCGTACGCTAAATAAAGAACAGGAACCCCCTGGCTCGCCAACGTATTCGCCACTTCACCGGTCGGGTCGGTTGTATCTGACAGAATGACAGGTGATTGTGCATCTCCAAGATCATACCGTTCTTCGCACACGATTCCATAAGAGCGTGCGAGCTGAGTAATCTGCTCATAGCTGCTTGCGTTGATAATCATTGGGCATCCCCCTTTGTAGTTTCGAGAACTTGAAACGTTTTACTCAATTCTGCCGTCATCCATTCCCGCATCCTCTTGACTGACCAAAGCCCGTTATCCGCAGCTGATGTTGTTTTGCCATAGTCCTTGTAACTCACTCCCACTACTTGTATGGTTCCGAGTTTTTCAGCCAGTTGGATCAATGCGATCTGTTCATTATTGACCGCGAGAAGTATCGTTTGCGGCACGACATTTGCCCCGATGGTTACCGGCTGCTGCTCATCGCTGCTGTTTTTGGTAACGGTATCTGTCGTTGGACGCGACTTTTGAGAACTGGTTGCATACGTCCCGATCACCCTCACTTTTTCCAGGAACGGGCCGATCACCGGCTTTTTATCCTCTTTGGCCACCGCTGACAGCCACAGGTCGATGTAACTCCCTTCCGTAATCTGGGCCGCTAAGGAAGAGCGCAAATTTGTGTTGATCGCAATCATCTTCTCCCCTTCATTGAGGAGCATTGCCGCGCCATCTTTCATTTCCTCGGCCGTCAATACCTTTCCGACGTACAAATAGCTGTTCGGCGGCACCGTATAGTTGGTGGCTGTAAACTTATTCAGGACGTCTTCCGGTTTTCGGAACACATTTGGCGGAACGATCTTGGCCGGGTGCATGCTCACCTTGATCACTCCGTCGTCAAACATTTTTTGGGTAATCATGGTGCGGGGAGGAATCTCTTGCGAGACGGTCAATACTGGAACCAATGCACTTTGTCGTTTCTCATACTCTGTATATCCGAAGTAAACACCCCCTCCAACCAATGCGATAAGCAATAGCAGGATGACGATTCTCACATTTCTTTGCATAAGAAAAAGGCGCCCGTTGTGCGCCCATTCACCACCTTTTATTCGTAATTTTTAACGTCATACTTCGATTCGATGATCTCCGTTGTCTGAACCGGGACGTTTACAAGAATGTTGTCCTCCTTCAGCATTTTGAGAAGGGAACTGCTATAGTTAGCATCTACAGCAAGGGAAAGAAGCGCGGGCGACGTTTGTACGTTCATCCGCACGTTTAATTCCTTCGGACCCACATTCAGGTTGTTTTGAAGTACCCGACTAATGGTATCTTCCAATCCCTCCCGCATCAGATAAGGTGGATCTCCTACTCGCAAAGCAGCCCAATCCTGATGTTTGATAATGGCCTGCCGAGCCGCGGCAATCGCCGCACTTCGAAAGTCTTCTTTTCCGAATACGACGATGCTTACGTCTTTAAAGTACGCAATCACAAAAGCCAAGCAAATAAAAAAGGCTACCATCTTGGGTATCCCTGTCAAAGTGATCACCTCCGCGCCTCTTGTGGGTAGACGGAGAATTCCTCAACCTCAATCCCGTTGGAATTTTCCTTTCCGTTGCTGTTGTACCAGGGAACAAGTTCATCGAAGTACCATTCGTGTTCCAGCCAATCCCATCCCGGCCGAATGTTGTGGGGATATGGATTGTTTGGATCGACCCGTCGATAGATATAATCATCATGGGGGCTTCCTTGAATGTTATATGCTTGGTCAATACATGTGGCGAGACGCGGAGAAACAGGTGTTACCGTCGTATTGCCCTTAATATCCGTATGAGTGATGAAGGTTACTCCTGCCCCTTCGCCCTTCACCGCAAAAGGATACGTTCCATCCTTTTGATAAAAGCTGGTGTAATACTTGTTTTGCCCATCCACGTACTGACTTTCATCGACTTCCAATGGATCAAGCGTGTGAAGGTACTCGATGGCCTCTATGTCCTTCTGTCCCCGTTCAATCTTGGCCCGTGGAAATTGCCAGATGTTTTCTGATACCGGCGGAGCGTGCTTAGGCACCAACTCAACTGACGGCAGGACAATAGTATCTCCTTGGTACTCCTCTGTATCGAACTCCGCTATGATCTTGGAAAAATCATGGTTCGATCCATTGTGGGGATTGGAGTTGTGGTACTCCGTATTCAGCTTGTAGGCAAAACCCATCCCTGCTTTCACGGTTGCCGTTTGATACTCCGGTGTAACGACGATGGATTCATAATACTTTCCTGTGCAAATGCTGCAGCCAGTGGGTGTACAATTGCAATAGTACTCATAGGTGCCCGAAACCGCTGTCGTCTGGACCTTTGCCCCGCGACAAGCTGCCCCGACCACCTCTTCGGGCAGCAAAACAACACTCGCAGATTTGATATTGTCCGCGTACGTAATCTCGTCAAATTTCCGCGGCTGAGGATGAATCTCGGCTTCCAATTTGTATGTCATCCTTTCCAATTTCCCGGTTACAGGCCTCTTCCACTCGAAAGGAACCTCCCGCTCTTCACCCGGATTCAGATGAACGGATTGCCGGCCCACCTCCTTACCATCGAAACGCAGAACGAGATCGACCGCTTCGGGCATGACACTATCTGGAATATTCCCTACCTGTACGACTGTCGTAACGTTGTCTCCCTGACGATATACCCCACCTTTGACTGATTTGACGTACAGATTCAAGTTCTTCGTCAAATCAAGCGTGGTGACTTCCAAGTTGTTATGGAATCCATACAACTCAACCGGAGGAGCATTTTCATGTGGATTGAGCCGGGCATATACGGTATTTTGTAGTGGAAACGTTGCCGAAATCAATTTTTCTTCCCCAACCCCAAGCGAGATATTCGAGATCTCGCCCAATTTTGTTGCTTCTGCCCCCAAACCGTACTCCATGGATGTGACCAACGTTTGGGTACGTCCCGGCAAATCCTTTTGCTTCACAGGAAATTCGACTGTGATTCCAGTGGCTGTCTTACCGGTCAATATACCTTCCCCGATTTCTAAGTCTGGGAAGTCAAACTGAACGAGCGTGTTCGCGTGATTATCCCCGTAATCTTTTTCCAACGGATTGTGATCGGGATTCACCTCGAATTCCATCGCTCTTTCCTTTTTCCCCTGCATGTCAAACGTGATGGAAAACGATATGGCTTGGCGCCCCAGGTTCTCATACCTCCCCGGCAAGGTTACTTCCTTGACTTCCTGCCATTGTTGATCCCCCTCCCATTTCCATGCTACCTGCGTTGTTTTCGGACTTGGTGATTGATTTTCTACGGTGACCGAGACATCTCTTGTCTCCTTATCTCGTTTGATCAGGATCGGATTGGGACTCACCTCAAGCAGTTTCAAGTTTGTGTCGCTGCCTACAATAACCGTAACCGTATATGGTTGCGCCACATTCCCTTCTTCGTCTTTCGCATGAAGCGTGACCTCATACGTTCCCTTTTGAAGTGCAAAGGTTCCGGAGTTTGTCTTTTCTTCAAGCCATTGTTCTTCAAATACTGTTGTCAGTTGATTGGTTTCAGTGTTCCGGTACTCCAGGGAGACTAACGCCTTCTTGTTCGCCGAAAAGCTTTCCAACAAAATCGAATAACTCACTTCTCCAACGTCCGCGTATACGGTCGGAGCATTTTGTCCATTGATCGTCAGCGAATAGATCACAGGAGGCTTGCTCGTTGAAAATCCGGACGCGGGAAGAACCGTGACCATCAGGAACGCAATCACGATCAAAGGGAGCAAGGTTTTTTGTCTGTTCCTCAAGTATCCCACCTCTCACTTCTTGAAATTAACAATCGCTTGAATGGCTCCCCTTACCTGGTCTGGATACGTATAACTGGCCGGCATTCCATCCCTAGTTGCTGTAGCCTTAGCCCAAAAGCCGCTGTCAACCAATGGGGACGGGAATTGGATGGAATATTCCCCCTTGTACTTCTTAGTGGGAAGTACGATCTCCACCGATTGGCCTTTGTTCACAACATACCGTTTTAAGACCTTTTCTCCTTTTGTCTCAATGAGATAGGCCACCAATGGCTTCGTATCTTTTGAGTGGTTTTCCAGGATGACCCCATTTTTGCTCTTCCCGATCTTGAATTCCCATCGGTTCAGAAAGATGCTGGTATGAATGTCCGACACCCGAATCGGTTGATTCAGTTTGTCACCAATGCCGTTGTTTTTGTTAACAGATTCAAGTACGGAACAAACCGCGGAATTATACTGCATCCCCCATACGAGCGGCCCTCCGTATTTGATGGTCGATCCATCTGACACATCCGGGAAGTAAATTCTCTGCGTCGTATCCCTCATCTTCACAAGAACGGGTTGGCAGCCTTGTGTAATTCCATTTTGAATGACAATCGTTTTGGAAGCGGTTCTCCCAAACTTGTCACTGACCGTGAGTGTGACTTGATTTTGACCCTGTTTTAGACCAGGCAGTTCCGATAAGGGGACATTTCCCTCATAAGTCACCGTGTAATTGCTGACCGGCGTATTTTTCGAAAAGAGCTGCTTGGTAGCCGTTCCATTAACGGTGACAACCCCGGTGATTGCCGTATCAAAAATCGAGTGAGCCAACGCTTTGATGTGCAGACTTCCATTCGAGTTTTGTTCCAGGATCGGGATTGATGGCCAAGGTGTCGTCAAATATGTGGTAAGGAACAGGGGCCCCGTAATACCGTCCCCTTCGGCCCTTTTCATATCTGGTGCGCCGCCGCCAGAAAGGTAAAAAACAGCCCCTATGTTTACATAGGGGGTTTGTTGGACGAGGTATGTTTTTACTATTGGGTGGGGAGATGCCTTACTGATTTGTTCCCAAACCCATTGTGAATTTCCATTTGCCTTTGCTGATAGGTCTTTGATGAGTTCTTCTTCAAGAGGAATCAAGTGATACCCCGATTTGTCCTTGAATATGTCCTTGGGTTCGACACCAGGTAAAGGTTGGATATCGAACTGGACTGTCTTCAGGTTTCCACTCGATGGGCTTTTTACCCCAGTTATCGCGTTTTGCGTGTTAAGATCATGACGATAAACAATTGATGGGCGAGTTTGGATTCCAGACAGACCAGAATACGAAAGGTCTCCTTTAAGGGGGATGTTTTTGGTTCCATACACATAGTCGCCATAAGGATAGGTTGCGGCTGCCAAAACCATTGTTGTTAATCCCAAATACAAGGCAAGTGTAAAGCCTAGAACTTTTTTACATAACTTCATTATCTTTTATTCCCCCATTCAACTTCCATTTCGGGAAGTTTAACATAAACCTCGTTCTTACCTTCGTTACCTTGATAGATCACAAAGCTAAGCGTTCCCCTGCCGACGGGAATGGAAAACGCCTGACCTTCTTTGGTGCCTGTTAGATCTTTAGTCATTGTTTTATCAACCTTGTCGGTATAGAGAAGCCCCATCAAATAACCTTCCGGCAGATCGGGAACAACACCGGATATTTTTCCGTTTTCGTATTTCAAACTTGCAACGAAAGCATCAATAGCAGGCTCTGTTTCTGGATGTTTGGGCAGTAGCATATTAGGATAAGACGGAGCGACAACCGTAAACTGCCCATCCACACCAACTTTCGATCCTACACCTGAAGTTGACGTGTTTCCACTTCCCGGATTGGTTGTTCCTGGTTGGCCGGCGCCCGGTGTTGTTGTACCCGAAGTTCCAGTCCCATCAGGCAGGTTTGTGGTTATCAGTACAAGTCGTTCAGTTGCCAACCAGTCTACTTTTGCGCCGTAGGCTTCACTGACAAAGCGCAACGGGACGAACGTACGATTGTTTTGCAGCGTCGCTGCTGCATCAAATGTGATCTGTTTGCCCGCTACAATTGCTTTCTTTTCCCCAATTTTAAGCGAGATTTGCTTACTATCTTTGGTCATAGTAACCGTTTGTTTCGCGCCATCCCACTCGACTGAGGCGCCCAGTTTTTCACTAACAAATCGAATCGGGATCATTGTCCGACTGGTAGACGGATCGATGAAAGGCTTTGCATCTGGGAACTGGACAGAGACATTGTCGACTTTTACCTGGATGTCCTTACTGTCCGCCAAAACAGCGACCGGTTTGATGGCAGCGATCATAAGAGCTGCTCCAATGAGATACTGAGCAAATCGATTCTTTTTCATACAAAATCACCTCATGAAAATTTTAATTCCCGATATTTTCCTTTCTAATTATTTCATAATCGTTCCTCCTTTGAAAGTTGTCGTAAATTGCTTCTATTTAAAAGCAAAAGCCCCAGTCTAGGAGACTGAGGCTGAATCTACCAATCCATGGTATAATATGGTTTGCACAATAGAATCGGCTCCTCAAGGGTGGTCGGCTCATCCCCTCATGAAAGGGGGTGATGCTGATGGAGGTTTATCAAGCATTGACGCTGATGTTCATGTTCGGCATGTTCATCCTCGCTTTGCTGACCTACCTCAAAAAGAAATAGACCGCCCTTGAGCTGACAACTCGCGCGGTCTACTCCGAAATGAACTTGAGCCGCCCCCTTTTGGGGAACGTCTATTGTGCAAGACCGACAGCGTTGCCGCGCTGTTGGTCTTTTTTAGTGTATACAAATGCTGTTGTTTTTAGGATACCATAAAACGCTGGTGAATAAAAGCAGATCACCCTTGAGCTTGGCAGCATGGTGATCTACTTTCCCAGAATATGAGCCGACGCCTTTGAGGGCGGCTATTGTGTAAGACCGACAGCGTTGCCGCGCTGTTGGTCTTTTTTAGTGTGCACAAATGCTGTTGTTTTTAAGATACCACAAAACCCTGAAGAATAACAGTAGATCACCCTTGGGCTTGGCAACATGGTAACCTACTCCCCCACAATGTGAGCCACGCCTTGGTTATTGTTCAAGACGGGCAACGTCCCACCGCTGTGTTGTTATTAGGATACCACAAATCACTGGAGAAAAAAAGCAGATCCCCCTTGAAGCTAATAAGCCCTCATGTAGCCAATCCTGTTACTGAGATCTTTCCTTCTGTGGTAATCGTCTTGAGTTGCAAGTACCTGAGAATTTATAGGAGATCAAAATTTAGGCACTTACTTATTGTCAATACTTATATTACCATATCCTGTGAATGGGAGCAAGCATTTTTCTTTCAACCCTGTTCAAAGATAAAGCCCCTGTCATTAAGTCAGGAACGTATTTGGGTTTTTGCCTTATGAATGCAAAGAATCTCGCATAAACTGAACTAAGTAAGACTAACGATAAAAAGGACAACATAATGAAATGCTTGGTCGAGTTCAAGCATTACATTACCAGTCGATGGATGATCTGGCTGCTTAATACCTTTTACATACATAGCCCACCAATAAAGAAAATCCCTTTTATCAATGACAAGGTGACTGAAAAAAACCAGAAAAATGGCTCCCCAACTAAAGTATCCAAGGAATAGATATGCTGCACCTAGAACCGTAGCGGTATAAATTGCACAATGTCGAATAAGGTAGCCCCAGTTCTCCGATTTGAGCCTAGCTTGTCCGTCTGTCTGAAACAAGTAATCGGCGATTTTATGAAAAATGTACAGGACGATAAACAGTTCTACGTTCAATTGAATAGGAACCACCTCCGCTTGTTATCTGAAAAATGTATCACAGAAACCGTATAAAAATAAAACCCCGAATACAACCAAAAATAACTTGACGGAATTTATCGCATCGTTTACTCGAGCTACTTTCACATTTCGAATAAATGATACCTTCTGTAGCTCTATGGCAAGCTCACATAAGATATCCTCTGCCTTAGTATCCTTAAGTTTTTCCATATAGTCAGCTGTAGTCATCTTTAACTTAGGAAGTGCACGATCATGAAATAAATGTTTACCTGTTATGCTGTTATCCAACTGATGAAGGTAAAATAGCCCTTTAGGTTCGTAACCCGTACAGTCAATTTGGGCTAGTGGATTTATCTTCGGTGTTATTACTTTTAATGCAATCCAAATACTTCTAACAAAGAAAAACAACAGGAAGAAGATGCAACTGTACACAAAAAAGCGATCAAGAAAACCATCAACTGCTTTCAACCAGGGATACCAACTTTCATTTGTCCGCAATATGCTTGTTAGGACAATTCCCCAAAAAGTAATAACTGCCCCCGCTTTTCCGTCCGTGAAGCGAACGGTGTGTTGTGTATCTTCTATCGCTTTTGTCAGTAAATCAAAGCGAAACTTATGTAAATCCTTTTCTTCCATTTTAACCTCCTGCTTTCTTTTATAAAACAATGTAAGCTTCTTTCATTATGGTATTTTGATCGTTAATGGTATAAGCGTTTGCCAAAAACTCGCCTTCCTCCAACTTAACTATGAAGTAAACAGGAAGATACGGTTTCGAAAATAAACGAAGTAACTGCGTCATGGTTTTTTTATCGACAAATGAGGGCTCTAAACCAAAAGGGGCTGGATGTGAATGCCATGTCCTATGACAAATAAATCCTCTCGTAATCTCTCTTGTGTATATTGCTGCAAATAATTCACTTCAAAAACAACACCCGTTTTTGTGCGAATTGCTTTTTCACCTGCGTCGGACACATCAAGAATTTTTATCCACGAAGGATTCATTCTCCCAAAAAGTAAGCCACCATTTTCTACATCCGGATAGGCTGCTGTTAATTGTTTCATTTTTTCATAGGAATTAGATTTTAAATACACTTTTCGTTCCATCTATATTTATCTATCCCCCTTACAAGTACAGGCTGGATGACATTGTACGTAGCCGACCTTTGCTCTTGGAATGATTTCATCTGTTCCCCAATAATAGTTGACAAAGTCAAATGGAAATCGCCCATGTCTGCTGTAATAAGAAAGGATTGATACGATTTGGGTAGCTAAAAAATCCATTTTCTCCATTTGTGAGATCGTATGTGGATTCCCGCAGATATCAAATTCTATTGATGTAGCTGCCTTTATCTCTTCCAAAGCAATTTTTTGAAAGGTGGCTAGCTCTTTATCACTTTCTGTTAATGCATAATAACAGTTAAGGCAACCTGTCACTGATGTGGTGATCACAATTTCTTGTAGGATATTATTGGGGGAAGACCATGCCCAAATAATTGGTTTTGAATGACCGAGAAGTTTACGAAATGCAAGCTTGTCAAATGCCTGCCGATCCCCAACGGTTATAACCAGGATGTCCGATATTCCAATAACTTTTTCGTCCTCATTCATGTAAAAAAAATTGTTACTCAAGGTTTTAGTATTTAATTCAAATGCCAAGCCCCTAGACTTTAAATGACCGAGATAAAATGGAGACAATTCATGACGACCGATGTTCTCCATGGAAAGTACGTCATGGTCACTCATCACAACTCTCCTGGTCTCTTTTTGCGAAAGAAGCCTTGCAACCTGACTTCCGAGGGAACCTACGCCAAGTAGCCCAACTGTCATATCTATCGCCATTGGTCTTTTGGGCATACTCTCCAGTTTCATTAAATGGATCTGAAAATCCTCTTTCCCTTCAATGTACTCTTTGCTGGCAAGAAAAGCCACAGCCTCATCGCGACCTTTATCTCCTCTATACATAACGATAACCGGCATATTTTGTGACTTTTCCAAAATTTTATTTAGGTCCGTGTTTTGTTGAATAGTTTTAAGAAGCTGATAGAGCGTCTTAAATAAGTAATTTCCAGGTAATCGCACAAGAAGTAACTTTGATGAGATGAATGCGTCTCCCAATTTAGCTTTCATCAAATGGGTAAACGGATGTTCTTTAGGAGACTCTGGAAAAAAGTAATATATTCGTTTTTGAAAACTAATCTCATTAATTGGATAGGAATTCCCTTCCTTTTTACCAGATGCTTCTCCTCCAGAAGTAAAAACATATGGTGTATGAAAAGCTGTCATCGAAAAAAAAGTCTTCGCCTCTTCCTTCCTTAGCTCCTGTAAAAAATAATCAGGAAGGTACATAATCGCATTGCTAAACTGAGGGATGATTCTCCAGGTTGGTAGATCTTCATCCACATTCCAATTGTTAGTTACATTGGACTGAAGCCAGCTTAATATTCGCTCATAAATAAACTTTCCACCACGATCTGACCTAGCGCTCCAGTTATGCATGGAGCAGATATAAAATTTGGTACTTTTAGGGTCGGATGAAAAAATAAATTCATCCAAGTGTCTCCACGTTTTTGGAACACTTTTATACAGTTCACTATCGTCATTAATGGAGATGAGCCTTACCTCTGGTTGTTTAATCGGAAAACCGGTAAGCGAAATTTCGACCTGTATATATACACCATGAACATCCCCGTCTTGTGGAACCCGACCAGACAGTGTATTTTCGTTGATAAAAGAGAAGCCGAGTTGTAATAACTCAGCTTCTGCCATTTGTCGTTGTTTATCCATGTTGAACCTTCTCTTCTCCCCGCATAATACTAATACTTGCCATTTTTGCCGCTTCTGAAGCGTCATACACATTACATATACTTGCGACATCTTCAACGTTAATGACTTTATCTTTGTAGTCTTTACAATCAATATAATGGGCGTTGTAACATTTTTTAACGTTGTACATCGTCTTCTCGTATGTTGCGATTTTATTAACCTTTACATCCTCCTTAAAATCCATTAACTCTTTGTATTTATCACCAAACAAGAGGACTCTTCCATATTTAGGGGAGCCGTCTAATTCTCCTTTTGCTTTATTATAATAGCCTAACAGCTTAGCGGAAAAGTCGATCTCAAATGAAGTAGCCTTTACTTCTCCGATTGGCTTTTTCTGATTGTTTACATTGACAATCACGCCTTGCGGGTTCATTAACGTCTTTGGAGAATACTCAATTCCAACCTTGATGTCTAATAGATTATCTGCTTGTATATGAGCTTCTTTCCCCTTATCTTTTAGTGTTTGCTTGAGTTGTTCATTTAAATGATCCGCACTTTCAAGGATTCGCAAAGCAAGTAAAAACGCACGTGCACCTACCGTCCATTCGTCCTTATCATAGTCTTGTTCCCCGCCCAATAGTACCATGATTCCGTCACCGGTAATGGAGTGTATATGCCCCTGATAAAACCTTGCAAGCTTAATCCAAGTAGAAATCGCTTGTTGTTTTAGGCTTGCAATCTCTTCCAGTGTTTCAACTCCAGGATCATCAATAAACAGCGCCCGTTTGGTGAAGTTGCGAAGGTCTATAAACAGCGAACAGAGTTTTACATCCTCTTGCCGTTGTGTCTCAAAGTCAGGATAATCATTCACCTGATCCAAAAGATGATCATAGTCAGCATGTCCACCCAATTTAAAGTCTTCAGTTAATTCTTGATCCAAAATCTCTTGGATCTCTCGCTTTTCTTGCTCAGATACGTAACCCTTAACAATCATTAGGCTTTCGTTGAGAATTACGCGTAACGGATTGTAGTTGTATCGGTATCTTGCATCATTACGAAGAATTTCTCTGTAAGTAGATTTTTTCATTTTTGCCACACTCCCATAATTTTTATGAAAAGGGAGCAGGAATATTCATGGTCATATAGAATATATACAATGAAGATGAATGACCATTGGCGGAAAATTTTCCTGCTCATTTTATGTAGGCTTATCCTTTCTACCGCCACCAATAACCCAGTGAGCCCCAATCATTGGGTTATTTTGTTATACACAATTGTAAGGGATATGTTTAAAACCGGTCAATCATTTCTATCAAACATACGTTTTCTAACCACAATATCTTGTGGTTTATTTAGTGTTTTAAAGCTTTTTGCACAAAATATAGATTCTTCCTACATCATTGAGTTGGTTTAATTTTTCTTTCGACTTTGTCAAGCTTACTTAAATTTTGTCACATTACCTGCTCCTTTATCAAACCTTGTGACGTTTTTCATTTTGTCGAGTATATTAAATCAAGAAAATATTTAATGGATATTGATTTACACCTATACGAAAATATGCAATTTGTTTACCCCAAGTAAAAAGCCCTCGTCATTCTTACGACGAGGGCTACTGTCGATCAATTCTTCAATTCTGAATGAGTGAGAACTTCAATCTGCAAATGGTTTCCGCTCTTCGAGATGTTTACCACCTCCGGAGCTGTTCGGTTTGGGGTTGTAATCTCCCGTTGTGCACGATACGAGTATTTGCCGTTACGTACCTCGAACGAAACGACATAGACAGTGTTGTCATCCAGATTTTCAAAGCGTGCTTTTTTTGTGATCTCTTGAGAAAACCCTTCGATGGTTGCTGTCACGGCGAAGTTTGTTTGTGGTACCTCAACGTCGATCCAGGCTTTTCCGGAATTGAGCTGACCATCGGCGACCAGATTGATCGATTGGATAAACTGTGCTGCTTCTTTACGGAATGCCTCTTCTTCTGTTGTCCCTTTCTCCGGAGTTTTAATCGGATACTGCTTTTCCCTCATTCTGGTGCCGTCGCTCACCACGACCGTTAGAAGGTATTCCTTGTTCCACTCAAGGTCTCCATATCGAACGGGCGTGGCACTTAAGAGTTGGGTAACCCCGTTGAACGTCCCACGAACATCCATTCCTCGGGTGTTTGTCACGGAGACATCGACCCATGCGCCTTTATCGTCAGCGTCCACCTGGTATACAACCTCGGAGAAGATGTCCTTCGCAGCTTTGTCAAATTCCTGATCGGGGTCAGAAGTGACTGGCATCGTTCCTGTCCGGAATGTTTTGGAAACCCATTCGGAATACTCGTGATTGGAAGACTCAACCCGGACTTCATAGGTGTACTCCGTATTCTCCTTAAGTCCGGTTTCTTCGATCAAAGTTCCATTTACGACAGGGTTTCCTCCTTCACGTTTAGCCTCGATCAAAACATCATCCGGATTCCTATTGAGATTAACTTTTAACGTAATGCTCGTTGCGGTCACGTTTTGGACTTTCAAGATCGGCGGCGCCGGCTTGGTCCAAATGGTGATCGTATTTTTGTTGCTCATGACACTATTTTCGGCCCAAAACTCGTACGTGTACGGTCTTCCTGGTAAAACTGTATCATCTGTAAATGTTAAATCTGTAAACACTTTGGGCTCATCCCAGTCGGAGCGTTTCACCTTGTACACATGTGCCCCTTGCACAGGGTTTACAATTAGAGTGACTTTCCGATCGGTACTTTCTTGAGAAGCCAAGGTGGGCATGGCTGGTGCCTGAATGAGTGTAAGGGTCTCCGAGTATAAAGTCTCAATCCCTTTACCATTTCGTGCTTTGATACGGACGTACACGGTTTCCGCATCTTGCAGATCAAGCGTAAACGTATCTCTGTCATTGTGCGGCGTCCAATCCTGCACGACATCAAAAACAGAGAAGTCGGGGTCTCCCGACTTCTCAATTTTCATTTCCGTTCCCAATGGGTTATTCGTTTCAATTTGAACGGTGTGCGTATTTCCAGATACACCTGTTACAGACAAAGTGGGTACAGTTGCCAAGGTCCATTCCTCGTGCTCTGATACAGCTGACGGATTGGCCGCTACCATTACCTGAACAGGTTGGCCGGTTAAGATGACAAGCGCCAGCCCGACTGTTTTCCATGACTGCTGCATCTTCGTTCCCCCTTACTCTGCGTATCGCGCTTCTCCGAGCACCTTGTAATTTCGATTAGGCTGCAAACCGGTAAAAGTGTACGTCAGCTCGAAGGCGGCCCATCCCGTACCTTGTTGAGCCCAGTCGGTAACCGCGACTTCTTGACCGTTTTCATCCTGCAGGACAATTCGGAACTCAACATTCGTCGAATCCGAATTCGGTGTAAGAGTTACTGTGATCGAGTCTTCTGTCGGAACAGTCTCTACTGAAGGTGCAGCCGGTACAGTGCCCGTCACCAGCTCGATCTCGGCCGTTTCCTTCACATTCGGGTTTTGTGTGTTATTTCGGGCTTTTGCGTATACCTTATACCTTCCGGGCGACAAAGAGCTAAAGTTGTAGGTAAGGTCTGTAGTCCAGTCACTTTCATCAATGGCCGTACCATCTATTGTGGTGATACGATATTTGTATTGAGTCGTAGACGGATTCCCGTTTGCATCAATCGCAATTGCCAAAGACGTTTCTGTGCTGTCAGTCACTCGCAAATTAGCTGGATCTTTGGCATCCGTCCAGATCTTCACTTTATCTGATGGCACTGAATCGCCTGTCGTATTGGAATGAACAATGTAAAACTCATATGCGGTATCCGGTGTTAAGTCGGCCAATGTTTTGTTTGTGTCTCCGTCATCGATCGTGAGTTGCTGATCTTTGCCGTCAAACAGTTTGGTCGTCGTACCAGGCTCGTTCCCCCAGTTGACCGTGATGGTTTGGCCATCGACACTTCCAGTTGGTGCTGGCGGTTTTGCAGGTTTTGTCAAGAATTGACCGGTCAGGTACTCCCCGTTTGTTCCCGGAGGTGAATCCTGGTTGTACGAGGAAACCCGAAAGTAGTGCATCTTGTTTCCCGCCAATCCTGTAACCGTTTCTTCCATATCGTCAATGCCCTTGTCCTGCACAACCGTCCAGTCGGTTTGATCCTCAGACATTTCGAGAGTATACCCTGTATTTGAAGGGTTTCCATTCGCATCCCAAAGCAAAGGCAGCGACGTATCTGTCGCTGCCTCCGTGTCCAATGTCAAGTTAGATGGAGTCTTTGCCAAAGTTACCACGTTAACAGTCGTCGTAGAAACCGCACTTGCAGCGAACGAAAGTTGAGCAAAAGAAAAGCAACCTAACAGCGTTAGAATTGCCATCTGACGTACTTTTTTCACAATAACCACACTCCTCATTTGAATCTGACATCGACTTTAACATCATATATAGTGTTAGGATCAAGCCCATTGAAGGTATATTCTGCTTCGTCAATCCAGCTTGAACTTTGGATAATCTGACCACCTTTTAGAATGCTAAACTGACGTTCTACAAGTTCAGGGTACGTTTGGGTGTCTGTTACTCTTACGCTGTCTTCAGACAGCTCTAAAACATTCACAATCGGATTGGGCGGGCCTATCGACGTAACGAAATGTGAGGCAACACTCTCGTTACCCGCTATATCGATAGCTCTTGCGTAGATGTTTGCATTTTTTGTCAGCGTGAGCGGTGTGGTATAGGTCGTCCAGTTTCCATTGTCAATCTTGTACTCTTTTATATTTGCATCGGACGGAAAGTTAATCGTGATTGTTTTGGAGATTGCTTGTCCGATTGGATCTTCCGAAAAAGTTGGTGCTGCTGGAGGGGTTTTGTCCACCACAAAATTTCTTGATCCAATACTGCTAATTCCGCCTTTATCGTCTTCAACCCACACCTTCACAACGTGGCTTCCCTCGGAAATTGAACCATCAACTAAAATATCGTAATTATTGATGTTCTGGCTACTTCCGGTCGCTGTAAGAGTCTGGAGAGTCTGTACAGCTTTGCTGTCAATTTGATATTTCACCGTGAGGCTATCACCTACGTCAGTATCTTGGACAGTACCGGAAATTGACAGCTTATTGTGGCCAGACACTTCCGATAATGTTTGATTATTCGCAGGTGATGTAATATTAATAACTGGAACTGAATTATCAGTATAATTTAAAGTAACAGTGTATTGATAATAATAAGTGTAGGTACGTGTATCAGGTTTCGTTACTGTTCCCGAGTAAGAGTAGTTAGCATAATATTGAGTTTGTTGGGAACCGTCTGCTTTCGTGCAAGTACCAGCATAATTATGGATACCCTCAGTCTTGGAAAGAGTACCCGAATAACCTCCACTATCAGGTCCATAACTAATTGAGCTTGGGGCCGTTGTATATGAGCATGAACCTGAGGAAGCACTATTGTGGTTAGTATAAAAGTATCGGGTCCCTGGACTGTAGTTTGAGATTGACTTGCTATCGGCAGGTGATCCTCCTGTTTGAACACTTCTCGAAATTGAACCGTTTTTTAATGTAAAAGTAATTGTATCACCACTTATAGTATATGTTACTGTACCTGTATTCACAGAAACGCTATTTACAGACTTTAAGTTTGGTATCGTCCACGTTGCTGTCTGTGACTGTGAGGTGCTTTCTGGAAATGTCCTTGATTGTGTAGCTGCAGAAACCTTCTGTAAATAGCTATTATTTGTAAAAAGTGCGAATACAAATAAAAGCGCCAGTAAAGTTTTTGATGCCTTATTCAATGTCTTCCTCCCCTTCTAAATATTTGATTTTCATTGTCCCACTCCCCTTTATCTAGATTTCCTGCTCGTTTTGTTCATAGATAATTCCTTTCATTTTCAGAAAACGGACTATTATGGTAGCGGCTTCGGCCCGCGTGGTGTTACCGGAGGGGCGAAAGGTTCCATCTGGAAAGCCCTTCAATAGCCCTGCAGCAGCCACTTTCTTCACGTCTGTTGGATACTTTATGGCATTCTCGTCTTTGAACATAACTTGCTGCAAAGAGGTTTCTGGAACATCTATGGCTGTCCAGTTGGCAATCTCTTCGCGTGGGATCGCCTCATTAGGGAAGAAAAATCCTTCCGAATATATGACCGGATTAATGTTTTTGCGGACTACAAGAGAAGAAACCGGACCGAAAAACCAGTCACTTGGCTTTACGTCCATAAAGACCGCTGTGTCCACTGGCTGAGGAACTGATGATGTCATTTTTAACACACGCTCCAAGAGCGCAGCATATTCCGCTCTCGTGATGGTTCTTTCAGGTTTAATAGTTCCATCTGGATAGCCTTTCAGTAAACCAAGTTGATTCATAAGCAGGATGTCGTTTCTGGCCCAATGGTTTACTGAATCCATCGGTACGCTAACCGTAGAATCATCCTTTTCTCCAGTACTGTCTTCGTCCGTCTTTTCTCTTTTTTTGAGAGGAACCGTTATGATTTTGGGATCGATTTTGGTTTTAGGAACCGTAACCACCACAGTAATTTGATCCTCGTTGTACGTAAACTCCAAATCTACAAAATTCCCCTCCTTGTCCACGATTTTATAAGCGCTCGTCCCTTCCGGAATTGATATCGTAGCCTTTTTTTCCGCGGACGCAAAAGAGTGGGCGCTTCCCACTAGGGAAAGCGCCACTACAATTGCTAACCACTTTTTCTTTTTCATCATTTTTTCCCTCCAAACAGTCTTGCAAAAAATCCGCGTTTTTCTTTCACCACGAATCCGGATACGAGCGATTCCATCACTCCGATAAGAGCAACAGAAAAGGGATGGGATTTATCTTCTTGTACCAGCACCTTACCCTCATTGTGAATGGCCCGCATGCCGGACGCCTCCGGCAAAAAACCGATGATGGACAACCCGTTAAAGTATGCTTTGCACTTTTCCCTCGTAAGGGTATTCCGGTCTTTTTTCATCGGCTCAAAATTGACCAACACATTGACTTTTTCCAGGGATTGTTGCCGTCTGCTCCAAAAATCCAGATATTCCTGTGAATCCTTGATAGTTGCCAAATCGTAGTCAACGACCAACAGGGTTCTGTTCGCCATCGACATCGCCACACTGAGAAGGTCTTGCCGCTCTGGCCCGATATCAATCACCACGTAGTCGAAAGTCCGGCTGAGATGGGTCAAAATGTAGCCGACAAATTCGGGAGAGCAAGATTGTCCCACATTCACACCTGGCAGCACATACAGGCCGTTAGGATGCTTGACCACCAGTTTGGTGAGAATTACTTGATCTGTTACAAGCGCGTTGTTTTCGAAGTACGGCTCCCACGTTTTCAGATTTACTTCCGTCTTGATCCGCATTCGAGTTGCTACATTGCCGTGTGGGTGCATCAAGTCAACAAGAATGACCCGACCGTTTGCATAATCATGCAACAGCCGGGCCACGTTCATGGCAACAGTCGTTTTTCCGATTCCCCCCTTTGTAGAGGTAACCACGAACATCTGTCGCCCCCCGATGGGTCGGATGTGAAGTTCATCCAGACGTGTAAAGTTGACGGATACAGTCTCGGGTTGCTTGTCTATCGGAGGATGGAACTCTTGTTTTTCTTCCTTCCTTTGCTGCTCTTCATGGTCAATCGGTTCCGAAAACATTGACTGTTCTTTGCTCCGGGGAACCGAAGAAGATGGTCTTGTCCTGGGTACCAAGCGAATGACGTGTTCAACAGGCTTCGTATCCGTTTCTGTTTTATTTGTTTCATGTATAGCGGTGGAAATGTGATCCATACGATCCAGAAAGTCATGGGCACCATTCCGCAATGCTTCCTTCATTTCTTCGACATATTGTTCGCTCTTGAGATTCCCAAGGACATACACCGTTGCATGATCCCTCAGAAGGGGCAGCAGAACCTTATCTTCTGGCCAGAGGAGATACACGATGGCATTTGGAGTTTCTTGCACATGGGACAGGAGTTGATCGGGTGAAACAACCGTTGCGTCTTGATTCTTTAGGGGAACTGAAGAAAAAATGCGTGTTGTTTGAGTCGCGAGCATAATTACCTTCCTTTCGTTTGTTGTCTCATGGATTTTCAACACGAACAATTAACGTGCGCCACTCCCCTTTCGCCGGTGCTCGTATCTTTTGTTCGTCGCCATACATCTTCCGTAGTACACCTCTCCACTCTCTTTTTGTCATCGGAGCTGATTTGTCATGTATGATTGGCGCTACCTCGTAAGCAAGACCTAGCCGTTTGGCTGCATTCATCGCTGCAACCGTTAACGTTTGATGGGTCGTTCCGACGAATACCACCCTTTTTTTCGGATACGTTTTGGCGAAGTCGTACAACCGTTGCAAATCACGGGTGTACTGCCTCAATACCCGAACAGGTGTACTTTTTTGCTTTTCAACTGGTTCCATCAAATGAAGTTCAAACCAGATTTCGTCGTCGGACTCGTTATAGGGGATCAAAAACGTTCTCTCCAGGCCAATCCGCTTCGCTTCACGATAGTATCCTTTCTTGAGCGCGTCGCGTTTGCCAATCCCGTAAAAAACAAAAACGATGGCGCCAACATACAGAGGTGCTGCCAGGTACAAAAGAAACTTCCCTACATAAAAGTGAGAAAGAAAACAGATGACAGCGGTTGCCATCATCCCATAGAACAAACGATAGTCCCGTTTCTGCCATACACGCATGTCGTGCATCCTCATCCGATACCACTTCTCATGTACTGATGGAGTGGGTCCATTTGAATGATCTTTACCAATCGATCGCATAGCGCCTCATCTGAAAACGCTCGGGGGATGCCGTTTACAATGTCCCAATAGGCCTTACGATCATAGGGAAGCGTCAACACATGGAGAAGTGGAATCATGTCTTGAGGGTAACAAGCTTTTTCATAGGCCATATTCCAAATCAAGCCGGCAGGTTGGATTCCATCCAGCGACTTACTAATGATCACTTGCCGGGCATAATCAGAGTCTACGACTACGTACACAACTGCCCCTGGTGGGATATCATCCTTTTTGGCGGCTTCCACAATTAGTACACCAACCTTTGCGGAAGGTTTAGCATCCCTCCCTGCGACTGTAAGGGGGATGTCGGATAGCGTAAACGGGAACATTGGTGCGTTAAACCAAAGTTTCGTCTTGCATGTTGTTGTACAATCCTTGTACAAAACAGGAACTCGCAATCTTTTGGCTGCGGCAATGGCCATATTCACACCGACATATGTTTTTCCAGTCGCTTCAGGTGAATACAGCACGATAACCTTTTCCGGAGTCGTTTCGGGTTCTTTCTTGTGAACCCCTACGACCGATTGCTGAACCATTGTTGTAGTTTCAGGAGCTGGTGCGTTTTCCTTCCCGCGTGTTTCCCATTTCTTTCGCAGCTTTTCACTTACGTCCGTCATGGACTTGGCAATCCGATAGACTCGTTGACTAATTTGCCGAGAACCCTCCTGCTTTTCTTCTTCCGTCGTTACTAGCTTAATCTCTTTTGCCCGGTAGGTATCCTCAGAAGTAAGCTCCTCTTCCTGACGAAGGAGGTGTTTCACCTGTTTCCGAGTTCCAGGGTGGTGAAGAGCGGCAATTACCTGATCCACCTTGATGGTATCCCCTATGATCAAATCATAGATTCCCAATCCAATCAGTCTTTCCAAAAAAGGATGACCTGGCGGGCGTTCATTGAGGATCATGACAACACGAATCCCTTCTTCGACAATTGACTCCATGATTTTAAGAATGTTTGCCTCCGCCCCCACATGTCCCGCTTTTTGATCAAAACGGGATATTGGAATGGTTTCCGAAAACAATACAACGTCTGGTTTCAATGCAGGAACCATGGTGGCAAGCTGTTCCGCATACAATGCCCTGCCGACTTCCAAAATGCCATCCTTCTTGCTCACATAATCATCCAGCGCTTCGTCCCCTGTTGCAAAAACAATTCTCAAGGCCATCACCTCACTGGAGGAATTCAATGAATTTGCGTAATAATGGGACGCCATGGATTGTTAAGAACAATCCTAGTGCGACAAAGGCTATAAAGGACCAAATCCATGCCAGTATTTTTTTTAGCCCTAAAAAAAACAGCAGCACCGATCCCAATATGAGAAACGGTCCCACCATTAAGAGAAACTTCACGGATAGTTTCAAAGACAGTTCTGTTAACCATGATCGAATCACTTCTGTTTTTTTCTCCAACCAATCAAGGAACGCATCATTTTCTAAAGAGGACGACTCCTTAATGATAAACGTCCCTTTTTGACTTTCCTCCAATCCAGATAAAATGCGATTGGCCACGTCATTTTGGGGCTGCTGCCCTTGTTCGGCATAAGCGACCGAACTAACCAACAACCAAACAATAATGAGACACCATCCCCACTTTTTCATACGTCCCTCCTAGTGTTTCATGATCCAAACCCGACGTTTTTGTCTTCCAAATTGCAAGGCATCTTCTAGCTCGGGCATATAGATATCAATTCGATTTCCCTTGATGTCACTGCCCACATCTTCGACCACGTAGTAGGGCTCCAATCCTTCGATCTTCACAATGCTACCTGCTGGAATTACCGTCCAATCGGCAGCGATCGTATGATCGGGACGCACCGGTTTCCCAGAAGCTGTGATCCCATACCCGGGGTCTCCAGGCTCCTTTCCGGTTGACTCTTTGCCGGCCGTGTACGCAGTGATCTCAAATTCGCCCACATACTCCATCTTTTCTGTATCCGGATTGGAAATCTCGCCCCCTTCGAAACTGGGTTGTTCCCCGTAAACATCCAAAAGACCGTCTGCTTTTATGAAGTCGATCCACTTGAGTGGGTCTCGACGTTTTCCTCCAATGGTGACATCCATGTGTAGGTGAGCACCAGTACTTCTCCCTGTACTGCCAACATACCCAATCACTTCCCCCTGCTGTACCCTCTGTCCAGGAGATACCACGTACTTGCTTAAGTGAAGATAACGAACAACGATGTCCTGCGTACGATTATTTTCGTGAACTTGTGTATCCAATTTTAACGCTACATAATTTCCGGCCGAGTCCGAGTGTTTCGCAATCTGCACGATCCCTGAGTTAATCGCCAGGACTGGAATATATTCGGGAACGCCCCAGTCGACCCCATCGTGGAATTCTCGTTTACCATAGAGTTCTCGGTAACAAAAACAACTTGTAATGGGCCACGTACTGCCATCCCAAAATGTCTTTCCCCTCACTTCAAAGTTTGGAGGCTCAATTTGAAAGTCCGGGTTGAGAATATAGATGGGGATCGATTGATAATAAACCGTGTACGCACTACTCAGGGAAGCTTGAGCCTTAACCAACCTCTCCTCATCTGTCTCTTCTCCACCCATGAAAAGATAAACGACTTCCTCTTTTTTGGTTCGATTGGTGATGTCGTCTAACCAGGAAGTGAGGAGATCATAGGACAAAAATAAAAATTTGGCCACCTTATCGACGAAACGATCCGTTAGGATGTCATCATTGATGTTATCCGAGAATTCCTCCACAATGGCGTAACCGTACCTCGGAATATATACTTTCATGCCGAGTTGAAGACCGTACGGGTTATCTTTTGCAACCGCTATCGTTCCGAATCGTGATTCGCTTCCTCTTCGGGGAAGTGTACCAAGCGGTGTCCTGCCTTTATTGATACGCCACGAATTGTCGTAGACTTGAACTTTTGCATGCATGGATTCAATAAACTCTTTTGGCGTTCGTTCCGGCAGGAGAGCATACAAGTCGATTTCTCCCCGCTCATTTCTGGGGGCAGAACCAATTGGTGATCGGGCAATCACTTGTTGCATTTCCGGCGGCAGCAGGTACTTCACACGGGGATCTTTTAAGTCCCGATCAAACCCATAGGCTTGAAAAATAACGATGTCAACATTCTGGTTATCTTCCAAACCATAGTGTCGAAGAGACTGTTTCAGTTTTTCATACGAAAAGTCCGTGTCTACGTGGGCCAACACCTCACGACATTTTTGGGTGCCGTCCGGCTGCTTCTCATAAACGGTTTGGTAATGATACTGATAGGTCCCGATATAGGTATGAGCAAAATCAAGCAGAATTCGGCCGTCACAAGCCTTTCGAAAACGAAATTCCGGCTTAACCAGCTCGTAGGTTTGGTTCAAATACTTTTCCATTTGCGAAAGATCATCGAAGTTGTAGGCTAGTTTGTCGATCGCAGCCAGAATGCCCTATGACAACTGATGATCGTACTGGTAGACCTGGGCAATTTCTTCTTCTGTCAAACCTTCTTTCCATGTGTCTGCTTTCTTTTCGTACGCCGCTTTTATTTCCAAACCGATTTTAGGAACAAAGTCATCTCTTCCGGTGAAGTTCAGCATTCCCCCTGTAAGATTGAACATCGAATCTAGGGTTAACATCACGAGAAGCACAATGACAATCAGTGGAATCATGCTCAAAATGAGAGAGAGTGCCATTCGTTTGACATAACGAAAAAGAAGGCGGGCCATGAGCAGGCCCACCTTTTTCAATCGTTCCATCATTGGTTACGGAATCTCCTTTGGAGTTCCGATCCATCTTCACCTTTTTTGAAACTGCTGATAATCAAGTGTGCCTCCCCCTTGTTCTTTACTGTGTTTGCTGGAACCCCCAATTTTTCTAGTGTGTAGGCTTGTTTTTCAGTAACCGGATCAGCGAACCATGCGGGTTCAACGGGTTTAAACGTTTGTTGAAAGGTCGGCCGAAATGCCGTACCTGATGAACTTTGGGGTGAACGACTCCCTTGTGATACGGCCCGGAAAGCGGCTTGTTGTGGTGCCGGGGTAAATACCGGTTCAATACGGTACTTCCTCACCGGAACGGATGGTCCGGAAGGCGGCAAAGGAATCACCTTTCCGGTAACTTTTTCAAGATGCATTTTCTGCCCCTCTACGTTCATCCTTCTAGCCATAGCTTGTTGATAGTTTTCCGCTGCTCCTTGATAGGTTCGTTCCAGATCCTCGTATCGTGCACCTGCATGAGATTCTGCTCGCTGTACTCTCTGTGCAGCCTGGTTCACTTGATAGCCAGCTTCCAAATATTGTGCAAGGGAAGAACCCGGGCGATAACCGGCTTTTGTAAGTGTTTGAACATCTTGACTACGATACACAGGATTCACAGCCTGTTTCGCTTGCTGTAACTGCTTGAAGGCTTGTTCTACCTGCTGGCGAGCCATGTTCTTTTCCGGAGTGTTTGGTTTGATGGCTTGGTAATCGGCCAACGCCCTCTCATACGTTCGCTTGGCATCCTGAATTGTCTGGTTTGCATAAATCAACTGCGGCCGCGAACGGTGATACGCCTCTTCATGTTGTTGTAACAGATTTCTCGCTTTTACGCGTTCTTCCGGCTCCATTTGTTGATACACGGCGTCGAGGTTACGTTTGGCCTGCAGGTGATCTTGCTTCGCTGCAAAAACCGGGCTAATCTGGCTGTCAGCTTGGCGGAGAGCAAACGCCGCCTCCTCTTCTTGCTGACGGACCTCTGCCCACTTCTGTGGTAATTCCATCATCTGCTGGTAGGCTGCCGCCTTTTGGCGATGATAATCACGGTCCAAAAACGGAAGCCGAGATGCTACGCTGTGGAGACCCTTTCGTACTTCAGGTGACGACGCTGCCGCGGTGAGTTGGTTGGCCGCATATCCGGAAAGTCTGGAACCCACTTTCGTTCCTGCGATCATACCGGGCGCACCTGCCATTGCCATTCCAGCCAATCCTCCAAATGCCCCTGCACTAAACTGGAATCCACGCCGCAAGAAATGTCCAATGGATTGCGTAAAGCTTTCTCCAGGTTGAGCCAATCCGCTTTGTTGATAAGCGTCACGTATCCCTTGAAAGCTTTGCATGGCTAATTTTCCTGTGTTCATTACACCCGCAATTCCAAGACCTGAAAGAGTCAGATAGGCCATCTTCCGTAACCAACCAGCTCCCTCATGGGCAAATCCGCCCCCCTGAAAAACTTCCCGTACAAAAGCTCCTGATGGAATGATCGCAAGCAATAAGACAGCCGAGTAAGCAATCTTCTCCACATCAGGTGCATCCTGCATGAGATTGAAGGCAAAACAGTACAGCAAGGCATGAACCGGCTGCGTGAACAGGTTGGTCAGCATTTCCCGATTCCACAAACCAAACAGATGACGTTTGGACGGAAAGTTTTGCAGCATCGCAATGATCGGGAACAGCACCAATAACCCCATGATGACAATCTTCTGCATGAAGTAAATAAAAAAGATCATCCCGTGCTGAGCCAGGGCGATCAATTTCAACATGGCTTCTGTTAACTTGTCATCAATGGTGTAATTCAATAATCCCTGCACGACAATTTCCGGATCAACCAGATTGGCAAACAGGGCAACAAATAGCATGGCGATATCGGAATAGATCCCCACGAGAAAGGGAATAAACAGGATCGCCAATGCTGAAAGGACCATGGTGGAGATAATACTTCGGGCAGTAATGCGATCCTGAACACCGCTCGGGAACATCAGGTAGTTTGCCTGATATCCAACGATAATGACAGCACCCGCCCAAAAGATCCCCATCATGTAGTAGTAGATGTATTTAATGGTCTGCCACGTATTTTCGTCAAACCGATAGTAGGCAAAACGATCCTTGTCTTTAAATTGAACCTCTTCCGTACCGTCTTCGCTCTTCACAATTTCAAAGTTAAAGATTTGCCGCTCCGGCGGCGGAATCAATAGTTCTAACCATGCCGCTACCCTCTGAACGACAAATCCAACACTGCTGCCCAGGAAGTTGGCGTCATTAAAGGCAATATCATACGCTGAAACACCAATACCGGTGATGATCGCTCCCCATTTTGCCTTGTCATACACTTTCTTCGCTTTTTCCCCCGCTTTCGCTGCCTTATCCGTAATTTTTCCAAACCACCCGTCTTTGAACAGTTTCCCTATCCAACTTCCGACAACCCCACCCTTACCTGCATCCGCCTTATACACACCGAATGTTGTCAGACCAACTCCGGTAAGCATGACGATGGCCACGGTGAGGATTACGACACGTCTCCACAATGCTTGCTCACCCCCCATGCTCTGGGAAGAAAATCTCTTGTTCCCAGGGAGAAAACTGCGTCACCACACGCACACTGTATTTCGGCTGCTTAATGATCACGTGGTGAGCTAATCCCATCCCCAAAAATTCCAGTTCCCCTTCGGTTAGTTTGAACAGCTCGGCACATCTCTGCAGATCGCCTTCGTGTTGAGCAAAGATAATTTTCGTGTCGCTATTCTGAATGACAGCTCTGCCGTGTTCATTCTCATAAAACTTTTGGAAGTTCTGGGTTGCCGCAATCGGCCCTCCCTTTCTCTTGCGGAACCGCCGGAAATAGGTTTCCAGTGCCTTGGCAGAATACAGGTTTTTGAAGAGTTCTTGGCACTCATCCGCATCGACGCGGAACAACGAGCCATCGTCCAGATCGCGCTTTTTCAAAAAGCGGTTCTCCAGATAAGAAAGAACCACAATGTTTGCAATCGGTAATAACTCCGAATTGTGAAGATCCCTCAAACCGAATCCCGCACAAGGGGCCTTTCCGAGTTCCACATTAGTTTGACAGTCAAAGATCCCAAGGGTTCCCTTATCGGTAAAGCGTTCAAGGGTAAGTACGGTTCCTTGTAATTCGTTGATTCCTTCCGCGAGCGAACAAAACTCATGATAAAAGTTCCCAAATTGCGGCGGTTTCTTTTTTTGCTTGGTGACGAATTGTCCATTCTGAGGATCAAAGTAAGCATCATGATACAAACTTCGTGGATCTTCCGTAATCCCACACTTTTCATACGCCCTGCGCCACGCTCGGTCCATATATGCTGCAATTACCTTATGATCAGCACTGTCCGTTAACCCCGCCATCGCTGCTGACAGGTTGACCATATCCTCGATTTTCCCCTGTAGATCCACAATCAAGCCACGCTCTTTGTGCTGTTCTACCTCGATGTCTGCCGGGTTAAACCGCAAATCGGAGTAACGGCTAATCGGCAGGTAGACACCTCCCAAGGTTTCAATGGTTTTTTTCAGGTCTCCTTCCTGGTCAATCACTGCATGGTAAACGCCGTAAGGAACTTCCCCAGCAATGATCTTTTGAAGCATGGCGGTCTTCCCTGTTCCCGAAACACCGATCAAAGAGATTCCAAAGTTATTCACGTGCTCCTTGTTAAACCCATCGAAAAGGACAGGAGAACCAACGTCATAATTTAGTCCCAATATTGGGCCATCCTCATGCGGCCAATCCGATACGGTAAAGGGATACAGGTTGGTCCCCGCTGCCAAATTCATCTCCTTCCACGCTTCTTTTCTCTTGATGGCCAGAGGACTGACCGCTTTGAACATCAGGTCATGCTCATAATCAGCCGGCTTGAGGCAATCCTTGGTCCCTCCAAACTTTGACATAAGGCGGTCTGCCTTTTTTTCTAGCTCTTCCTTGTTGTTGGCAGCCAGAATGATGAAGTTATCGAAGTAGATAATGCGATCTCGATTGTTATCAATATCAGACCGCAATTGCTGGAGCATGGCCAGCTCCTCTTGTTTGGAGAGTACGCCACGGCTGGACGCTTGCTTGGCGCGATCAATGAGTTTGGATTCAATTCCTTCAATGCGGTTCGTTAGCCAAGACAAAATCTTGTCTTTATCAACAGGGGCGATATATTGGATGAAGTCAATATCCCCTGGGAAACTCACAAGCGGGTGAAGATTTCCAAAGTCAATTTCAGACGGCCATCCGTCTACAAAAAACGATTGGATGTACCTCTCACCTACCTGAATGTACGTAGCTGGTGAGAGATCAGCAGAATTTGGAGCCAACACTTCAATAAAATCATGGATCGGACGATATTCATCATCCTTCTCCTTCTTGGCCGACCAGATCAACTTGATCTTTGTTTTCAGGTTAAGCAAACGCGGGCACCCCTCTTACAAACAAGCTGTGAAATCCTTTTTCGTAGAGATCATTACCCGAGATGTACTTGGACTGTTTCTTATTGCACCAGGCGTGAAGAATATCGTATACGTCCGGAGTTTCCAGACGTTTGTACCGTCGTACAAATCGTTGGATACGACCCAAAGACTCTTCAATGCGATCGTTGAGAAAGTCGTTGGCTTTTTCCGGTGATCGAGTTGGGTCATCTAACGGAAATACAAGAAAATTACGGCGAACCGGTAGGTTCCTCGATGCAAGTAACTCCCGATTGAAGTGTTCTTGCTCCATCAAAAACGCCTCCGTCATTGAACCGGAAGCGTTATAGGTACGGACAAAATTGATCCGATTTTCTCTTTGTCTTTTCATCACTTCTTCCAGGTCAACTTGGCGACTTTGGATATACAATGCAATCTCAATCTCCAATGTCCGTAAGAAATCCTGCCACCCCAAGTAGACATTCCGTAATTCTTTTTCCGAGCAATGCGTTAAGGGTATCGGGAAAATCTCCAAATACTTTCGATAACGGCCATCTGAAAGGATCACAAGTCCATCCTGAACATCTTCCAGTTCCAGATACTCCGGCCAACTAATGCTCTTTCTGGAGTCCAATGTATCCTCTCCTTTCCCTTCGAATCACTCTTTTCGGTCTCAACCGAAATAAGAACCGGCGCCACCACACGATCCACGGAGATTCCCCTTTGATTTTTCGAAACATGAGATATCCCCCTGCTATGGGAAACAAGGGGACAATCTCGTAAAATTCAATGGATATGGAGACAAGCAACCCGGTAAATGAAACAATACAAATGATCCATTGTGTGTTGGACAAGACGAAAAGCGGGATGTCATTCTTTATCCCTTTCGGTACTCGTGCACGCATGGTACTCACTCCGCCCTTACTACGTCTGCAGCATGTTGTAGATGACCTTGGCTAAGGTAACCAGGCTGGCAATCAACAGCAATCCGATGATGATGCCAAATCCCCATGATTTTGCGGTCTGTCTGGCGTTTTGCCCCAAGGCTATGAAGTTAAGAAAAAACGCCAACAATCCACCGGAAATGACCGACGCAGACAGTGATATCCCGATCACCCAGTTAAAAATTTTGTTAATCAACTGGCTAAAATCAGTTTCGGGATTTCCTTCGGCCAGTCCAAATGGATCAAAATGTGGTTTGCCGTCTACCTTTGCATAGGCTACTTGAGCCTGATGAATTGGGACAAACAGTGACGAGAACAAAATGGCAACGAGCATCAGAATCTTGACTGATCGGACAGTCCAGCTCATACGAATTCTCCCTTCGTTTTGTCTACAATAAAAAATGTCGAGGCTAGCTGCGCGGAAACATCCTTCCTCCTTTCACGCATAGATTGCAGCGCCCCTCACAAATAGAAAAAAGCCCGGTACCGTTTGGATACCAGGCATTCAAATGCAGCACTCCTAGATAGAGAGATATGACTGAATAGTAATCCAAGCTGTGTAGAAAATCGCCCCCCATTGGACTATCAGCCGCTCTGCGGTTGAACCAGTCTGAAAAAACGTTACACCGAAGCGTCTTGAGCTCAACGGCGAAAACAGCGCAATCTTTTCAGAAATGAAATCCAAGGCGAGATGAGAACCGTACCCAATCAGGGCCGGTTTCCACAAGTTAGGTTGATACAACCAAGCAAATGCGACAACGACTCCGATTCCCACAAAGCCATGTGTGGGGCTTTCCCGGTTTTTTACAAGCACCAGTAAAAGCAGAAGAACCCCAATGACCATGAATAACAGTTCGTACTTTTCCCATCCGTAATAAACCAGCATCCCTCCTACCACCAAGAAAACAAAGGGACGGAGCCAGGAAGGTATGAAGGGCATCAACATCCCACCCATTCGACTTCTTGGCTCCGTTATATCAGGAAGTAACGATGTAAAAATGACCGTGCCTAGTCCCATTACCCATAGCGGCAATTCATCCCATTGATGCGGTAGATTGTACGAGCAGTACGCAGCAACCGCAACAGTCATATGTGTGCGTCCTAGCATGGAAGGCTCTCCTTCAGGTTGAGTAACTGCTTATTGATTTCATCTAACTTTTCCCGTAGAATGGCCACTTGTTCGGGAGGGCATGTACGTAACTCTCGCTTTAATCTGGCTCGCTCAGAAAGCAATCGTTGAACATTACTGTTGATTTCAAACAAAATCCCCATCGAATAAGCCTCCTTTCACATTACGTGTACAAAACAAAAAGCCCTTGCAACAGGGCCTCCTACTTCAAAGCTAGTAACCGACCAAATACGGTATCGAACATGTCAATTTTAGATTCTGCCGCTTTTCTCGCTTCCTCAAGTGATCCAAATACTTTCCCGTCATCCAAGGACCGATACTTTTTTGGAGATTCAATCTCAAAAACGTAGGTTTGGGTATCACGGCGAAATGTAACCTTCCCTCGATACCCCTTTTTCTTGAACGTCCACTCAACAGGCTGTAAATACGGAAAGTCACGTAAGGTCACGGGAATTAATTTCAATAGCAATACCTCCAACCATCATACAAATATGGATGAATTTGAGATGTTTGAGCAATAAAAATATCGCTTTTCCAAGCGATTCGGAATGTGCGTATAATTCAAGCACTTTCATATTGTCAATACATAGTATAAATCATCATGGGAATGTTTTCAAGTACCAATTTACCAGAAACTCACCACGACAAATTGTTCCACCTCATTTCCCCCTCCTACACGAGTAACAGAATTGAATGACATCCCCTGTTCCTCTTCCTGCTGCTCTCGATCCAACCGCTCAAACCGAAAATGTTGAAGATTTGCAAGCATGCTTCTTACCTTTACACAATAGTTGAACAGACGTGCTTTTTTGGCCTGCCATTGGCCACTTGCCTGTTTCATGACAAGGGAATTTGTACCGAGTAACTTTACCGCTGTAATGCCACGGGCGAGTATTTCTTCAAGCAACACCTGGAGCGCATGATAGTACGCCTCGTTCCGATCAAGTCCTTCAACACGCTCTTGAAATTGCCACACCCTTTCTCCTTCTGGAGAAATTAACCACGCAATAGCATACAAATTCTTCTTGTTTCGGGTAATGTCAAAGCAACCTGTATACATCTTGTCTGCACCATCCTTTTTTCATCCTTGCCGATATCGAACTCTCGCCATCGTACCTTGGAGACTGATCTTTGGCCGATCTACCGCGTAATAGTCTTCCCCATTATGTTCAATCCTGGTTCGTACCCAATATCCACCGTCCTCTTCTTCGTTCACCAATATTTCGATGGTCTCTCCGCAGGTGAAGTAATGATCCTCATTGATGGCATATCTGCCGCTGCTGTTTTTGTACAAACGTCCCTGAGCGGTAACCTTCTTGTTCAAATAGCTAAGATCATACAAAGCTGCTTCCAAGTGTTCTGTTACTCTGTTCAGCAGATGATATTCCAATCGCTCATCAGCAGATAAAACGCTCGGCTCTATATTTTCGAGGATTTGATTCACCTTCTGAACAGTTACCGATAATGGGAGTTTCCCCAGCAATTCTTTCATGGTATTGATTTTGCCCATTTTCCTCATCCTCTCTTGTTTTTCAGTTTGAAGTTGCTCGGCAATATCCTTAAAAACATTCTTCGGTCTCAACACCTCATAATCGAAACCCTTACTCTGTAACGTTTTTTTGGTCAGTTCAATCCCTTTTCCGCCCGCCTCGTCATTATCTCGGACAACGTAAATCTTCACATCTTTCCCAACAACCCGTTCTATTAGGCACGCTTGTTCTATTGATAGATGTGAAGCTTGCATGGCCGCAGCTGGTACCCGAAGCTCTTGGCGCATTAAGATTGCATCAAATCCCCCCTCTACTAAATAGAGTGTCTTGCTGCGTTTTGCCTCTTTCAGCACTTCATAAAGGCCAAATAAAACAGCCCCTTTTTGAAAGAGGCTGTCGTCAGGCGTATTGCGGTATCGTTTTTTGGAAGTGGGTGCAATGGATCTGTACGTAAACCCAAGCACATCCCCTGTTACTGCGTCTCGGTTGGAGAATACGATACTGTTGGTCTTCTGATCCCATCCAATGCCATACGTTCGGATGGTATTAGCATCCAATCCCCTTTCTCTTAGATAGTTCTGGGCATCTTGGGAGAGACAAAGATCGGCAGCATACTTATGCGCCAGCTCCCGTCGTTGCATTTTGAGAAGTTTATTTGAAACAGTAGTCGTCTTCTGCTTACACGAAGATTGGTTGCGGGGTCTCTTGTATTTTCCCAAATCAATCCAAGCCCGATAAACCTCCCCTGGTATTGCTAAAAGCACTCGGGTTTCGCCTTTGAACAATAGCTGTCTTACGTCCTTAAGCACCTTCCGTACCGCATCTCCAAAGCGCATTCCGTACATGTGTCGAACCATTTCCGCAGCATCGCCAGAAATGGAGCAGGCATGGCAGTACCAGATGCCTTTTTCCCTGTTGGCATACATACTTGGTTCGGTATCCCCATGGAGCGGGCACAAGCAAGGATGTTCACCCGATCGGTTTTCTCTTTGAACCGTAATCCCAAGATGACGGAAATATACCGGGAGGTCAATCCATTCTCGTATCCATGTTGCAGCAGCTCGAGCTCGGTCCGTGGAAACTTTCGAGGGTAAAATCAATGCACTCGCGAGAGAAGCCGCAGTGATTTCACCCTCGTCACAATCAATTGGTTTTAGAGCCGTGGCCCCCGACTGCTGATTGACCAACGTTGCAGGATTCACACACGCGCGCGTAACCAACTGGGGTAATATATACTTTTTTATATATACTCCATTAGCGGCTGCCGGTTCTTGGAATGCAACATTACCTGCTTTATCCATGCAATTGCAGCTGGGGACAAATGCAACATCGCTTTCCATTCCCATTGCAACATTGGGAACGACCTGTTCCGTTCTGGCGTCTCCTCTGCCCCCCACCTCCTGAATCCTAATCTTTTCTTTAAGGACAGTCTTGGATGCAACATTACTGTCCCGTGCTTTTCTTGGGACTACTTTAACCTGGGTAGCATCCTGCCGCCACTCACCCACCTTTTCGATTTTGACCCCTTCACATGTCCGTTGTGTCTGGATCAGATTGGCAATTTCAAGTTTCCGTATATTCCTCCAAACGGTAGCTCTGTGAACTGCAAAAACATCTGCAACATCACTGATACGAACAAAGGAATGGTTGACCAAATACACATAAAGTTGGTATAATTTGTTTGTGTTCATATTGAGATTCAAAAGGGACTAGCGGCATCTAGTCCCTTTTTCTTTCCTCCTTTCTTATAGTTTTTGTTGTTTTTTTCATACCACCTTCATCAAAAAACAGCCTCGACGAGTGCCAGTTTTCTGAGCCGTCGCTTTGCCTTCTGGCTGGCTTTGATTTTCACGAACTCAACGCTACGGTCGGCTGGCCGGAATACCTTGATGATCTCGTCGGGGCGCCGGAGGTTGCTCCTCATAGAAAACTTCACTGGTGTCCGGGTCGACGAATTGGCGCACTACATTACCACCACCACCCAATTGAGTTTGTTTTGGAATGTAAAAAAAGTTTAGGTCCTCTAATATTTTTACTTATGACCCTTTAATTTTCTGTAAACCTTCAAAAGTGAAGTCGAATGGCATATTTGCAAAGTCCTTAGGAAGCAACATGTTTATTAACTGGTCAAAATACCTAACAAACAAGAGATCAAACTCTATTAAGATCTCTTTCCATTCGTCGATATTGATTTCTTCCCTTGCCAATAATTTGGGTTTAAAGCCATTAACACTGCCCATGAATTTTTTAGGGTTCTGTCCCATACCAACAAAGTGAAATGTTCCACGATGTTTTTGATAATTATACTTTTCACGTACAAGGTGAAATGTTCTATTACTCTTGAAAGCTTGGAGGTGATTCCTAAGCTTAAATTGCTTGAGTAGAGTAAGTTGCCACCACAATTCGTCAAAATAACATTCTTCCAACAATGAATTGTATTGCTCTTCATCTTCTATCACTTGATATTCATCTACGGCATAATAAAGCCAAGCAGCTTGCCAGGACAAATCAACACAATAATTGTAGCAAGCTAAAGCATTAAGAAAAAAATGTGCTTTAGCCCAAGTAACATGTAATTGATCATGTTTTTCTATCATCTGCCCATAATTGTCCAGCTCCAAGAAACATAATGATGAACGAGCAAAACAAAATGTGTGATAAACGTCAGATATTTTAAAGGCAGCAACAACTTGACCCGGACTATAGTTTCCGTAATGCCCTTCATGTGGTTGATAATCTAGCCAATGATGCATATCTGCAATTTCATACAACTTTTCAGCTTCCACTTTCATCCCCCCGCTAATTAAATTCGCTAGTGGGGATTTTTGATCCTTTCCTGGAACTGGGTTTGATGTTATCCGCCTTATCAACGGAATACCGATGATTTAACTAAAAGATCTTCTCCACAAAAAAGAAAAAGCACCGCGTGGGTGCTTGTCACTTACTTAATTTTTCCGCCATAACTTTTGTAATCGCCACAATTTTGGCAGAAGCTAGTCTCTGTTTTTCTAACCCTCCTTCAAACATTGTTGTATCCGCCTTTACGTTGTCAATATCAAGTGAATTGATAAGACTCTGGATAGCCTGTATATACTCTGAGAAAATGTTTACCAATTGTGCGTGCTCATTTTCTACAATGCCAGGAGCTGTTATGCTATTTAACTCCGCTTTTTGACTTTTGAATTCCTTCAGTAATTGTTGGTAGCCTTCTTTCATTGCCCTTATGTCATCTATTGTTTCTGGCTTGCAACTACTAATCTCGCCATATTTATTAGCGGTTTCTCTTATGGCTCCACCAATTTTTGCAACAGCTTGAGCGTAAGCAAAATAAATTGGATTCATGAAAATCCCTCCCACCTCGACAATTCGCCACTAGCGACCATATTCCTACAACTTTCGTCCGACATTTTCTGACATTTGGAAGGTGTGTAATGCTATCGATAGAATAATATAGTTAATCAACATGGAAAGGATGGTATTTTTTGTGAGTTATTTTCCTGTTCTTAGACATTCAAATGCAGAAATCGGCGCCTACTCTAATCTAAAAGAAGAAACAAAAAAAGCAATTATACCAATAATTGAATCAAGACGTATCGCCACCAGTAATCGTTCAAAATGGTGGGAAACATTCAAAACAATTGGAACGTATTTCAAAAAAACTTTTGAAGATAGGGAATTCATTTACGACTTCCGTCAAGCTTTCGATTTTATTGGCAGTCCTAACAACCAACTCTTGTCCGATAAAGGTGTTGATTTGGTCAGCTATTGCTCGCAAAAATTTAAAGAGCAAGGATTAAATTACATCCCTGCTTTCCATTTTGATTCTGCAGATTGGTATGTCGAAGCTATTGCAAAGAGTAATCCTGACAAAATCGCCGTTCGTATAAGGTGTTGGTAGTCTGATGAAGTGCTGGACAGCATAATATTTGATCGTGTAGACACCATTATTAAAAAGTACTTTGATAACGCTGTTAAAAAATTTATCATTATAGACTTTTTCGATAAGATCAGTAATGCGACTAGAATCGAAAGTGCCGTAGAGGTATTTACTAAACTTCAAAATGCTACTCCAATTATTTGCTTGTCCTCTTGCCCTGCCAATGCCGATAAAGCAAAGCCTATGACTTTCAATAAAATTGCACCCCGTAGTGACTTTGCAACCTACTTGAAGCTAAAACAAAAACACCGTTCATTGCTGTACTCGGACTACACAGTTAGACTCACTCCAGAGCCAGATGAAGGAAAAAAAATTAAGCAAGAAAATACTTACTTAAAAGTCTTTTACACTACATCCGACTCTTATATGGTTGGTAAATCTACATTAATCAAAGATAATGGCATAGAGACATTTGTGAAAGTATGCAATGAAATTATTCTGAGCAAGGCATATAATGGAAAAAACTTCTCCGATGGCGACAAAGCTATACACGACGGGGCACATAGGAAAATTGTAATAAAAAGTCACAACAAATTAATTGAATACGGCATTAGCCACCATATTGAATTTACTATTAATTACTTCCGCCAGAATTCTCTAGTTTTGAGAGAGGTATAAACAAAATTCTTTATCACATCGATATCTTTCTCACCTGCAAAAATATCCAAAAGTTGAGATTTGGTAAGCCTTTTTAGCTTTTTTGAATAACCCAGAACATCAACTAGCTTCTCTAATTCATCTTTCCAAAGTAATTTTAATAGCAACTCTTTATCTTGGGACGTTTGCTTACGTCCTTTTCTTTTGCTTATTAATTTGACTTCTCCTGCTCTCTTCTTAACAGTTGTAATCCCCCACCAGTTGGGCACAGTGACTTTAACTTCATCATAATACTTCTCGTCAACCACAATAGTAACTCGTTCAAATAACCGATTATAATATTCCATTTGCTTTGGAAGTCTTTTTAGATTGTCGCTTTCGCTCTTAATCTCATAACCGTGTAGTATACCGTTAACAACCGCGACATCTACTCTTGAAGCACCAAAATCAATTCCCAATTCATTAATGATCCTGGTATCTGGCTCATCTCGATGTTCAGATGAAAGGAACTCAAGTAGTACCTCCCTAACATCTTGGTCACGTAGCTTTTCCATACTTACATCCCGTTCCTTAGTTTCTTGGCCTTAGTATACTTTGACGTTTGAATGCATATTCCTGCCATAGATAAAAATCTCGCCCCGTTTCCGAGGCGGTAAGGAGGGGTTCGTGAAAGAAAATGTCCTTTCACTTACTATTGGCATTCGCACGACAAAAAACAGGCTCAACTGATTAAGAAGAGGCTGTTCATCACACGATCCGATATTTTTGCTGAGCGCGCTTGATGTGAGTGTCTACGCTGCTCTTTGTTATGCCGAGCATATCCGCAATCTGTGAATGAGTGAAGCATTCTCCATGCGCCAGCACGTAGCATTCCCGTTCCCTCCCCAGGGTACAATCGTAATGTTGTGTTAACTGCGTGCTTTAATTTTTTCTGCGAGGTCTATTACGTTGCTGACCTTGTCTAGCTTGTAAGGTTCGATTTCTGCCAAAAGTTTTCGTGCAAGCACTCATACTGACTGAAAACGTCGAAGTAAACTTTGTGGCCTCTATACCAAACCGGCATATGTTTATCACCGACTTGGTTGAAAAAAGATCCACTCTCAATGTCCAACCCCTTGATCGTTCCTTTTGCCCCCTTGGGAATAATGATGTTTTCAAAAAATGGCTCAAGCTTGATCAGCACGTCTTCGTTCAAAGTTACGGTATCCCCGTATTTCAATCCGCGATTATCGTATTCGTAACCTTCTGGAACAATTTCGCCTACCGCATATCTCCTTTCGGTTGCCGATCCGGCCATGTTCATACCCCCATTTAACAAATCGTGTGTTGTGATTAATACCAATAAGCTTATGATTTGGGTAATACTGGCATTTGAAATATTTGTGAAAAGGTGACATATAGTGAAAAGAGTCATATTAGATATTGTCATTTCCATTGTAATTTTAACAACCATGCTCAAATTAGATTTGATTGGTAACGGTGGTATAAATAGCGAAAGCTGGGTCATGCTTGTCTTAGTGATCATCGTATCTATATATTTTGTTATGAGGCTAATTACACAAAAGCGAAAATGATGAATTATCAGATGTGTTCAATAACTCTCTCCTTGTCTCGGTTACCGTTGTGTATCCAGGAGCAGCCATGGAAGACTGCTCCCAATGCCTGTCTACTCCGTCCACCACGCAACGCAAGGAAATTGCTTAACATCCTGCACCCATTCACGTACAGTCGTCGTGATATAGCCAATGCCGCTAGGTGACTCCACTTTGTTCGGCTTGTCCATCGGATAGTCGTCGACTGCGTAATCAGCAAAGTCCTCTTCGCTGACCCCGGTGTGCCGCTTGTACCAGTCAACGACAGATTCCCGATCATATCCGACCACTACCTCATAGCGATCAGGTCCGATGGCGAAAGCTTTTAACCCCTTGGTCTTTTCAGCCAGAATGGAATCAAGCCACTGATTGATGTCTTTACGCAACTCGTCATTTGTAGTTTGTTCCGCGTAAGCACGCAGTGCAGCAAATGCTGCTCTGTCCTTATCTGGCCGGAGTACAAAGCAATCGTTTACCAGCTCGCCGGTGTCCACCTTGCGGACATCGTACTTCACATACAAACCTTTGTTTTCCATCGTTCTTTCCTCCCTTTTCTGAGTAACTATCGTGTTAATTTACCGCTTTTTCGTCGTGATACCGTATTTCCTTACCGGTTGCCTTAGCATATTCGATCTCGTTCTTTGTGCTAGAACCAATGTATCCACCGAAATTGATCACATAAATCTCATCTGCCATGTCAATTTTTCTTAAGTGGATATTGTCCAGCATCTGCTTTTCTTGCTCTGACAATTGGATGCCTTCGCTATGGCCAAACACGCCAACCGATATCACGAGGTTCCCTTGCAATGTAAGGTTTTTATTGACCTCTTCAAACTCTCTTTTGAATCGTGTCGATCCGCATAGGGTGATGACCCTTGGTTTTTCCCTTCTGCATCTGCAAGGGTATTTATAGTGGATCGGCTCGTCGCAAACTGAACATACGCCAATACGTTGATTTTCCATTCGTTTCCCTCCCTGATTATCAAATTGAGCATTGTGTTAAATGCCTCAAGCAATGATGATTTCGTGCCGGAACAATCCACCCTCAGCCGGTTCCATTGCTGGTGGGAACCGGTCCGGTGGGAGCTGCAGCAGGAGTCTGCCGCTCTTGCTCATCCCCACCTTCCGGAATCCCGCTGCGTGAAAGCAACCGCCTCGCAAATGCTCTCCGACGTAGGTGATGATCCCTTCTGCCGGCGGTTCTCCCCAAAGGTGCCGTGTAATCCCCAGCGCCAACACGATCAGGTGACTTGAGAGGTAATTCCCCTCGTTACGGAACAAGGTACATTCCCAAGCGTCCCAGCCATCATCCCGGATACCGTTCCATGTCACCCACAGCGCTTTTTCATCCTCTGTAAGCAGGACCAAGTTCTTTCTCGGCCTACAAAACTGATTACTTCCGGGTTTCTGGCGGGTGTAGTGCCTGTCTGCCAACTGCAGCGCTCTGTGATCACCCTTATTAATCAAGGTCCAAGACATGTCCTACACCCCCCACCTACCCCAGCTGTACCCCGGCAGCGAAAAGATTGTTTGTTGCCCAACCTGCTGCGCAGCCAGCGGATTGATCCAGAGGACTTCCTTACGCCTTTTCCCGCCTTCAGCTTGCACGAATTTGGTTTCCCTATACCAGTGCGCCAGGCGTTCGTCATACAAGAGATGCTCGTAACCAGAAAGCAAAACCGGACCAGGATGGGCATCGAGAGCATCAAGCAGCTCCAGGTGGTCGGCATCCGTCATTTCATGTTTGTACATCCGGTTGTTCCGTGTCGCCAGGACATAAGGAGGATCGGCGTAAATCAAGACCTCAGACCGCCGGTGCCGTTCAATAAGTTGCAGCGCTGGTTGCTGCTCGATCTGCACGTACCGCAGGCGTTCCGTCACAGCAAGAATCTTCTCCGGCAATTCCGCCCAAGATTTCGTTACAGATGGTCCGTTCGTGTCGATGATGTGCCGCCAACCGGTTCTATCGCTTGTCTTACCCCCGCGTGCCATCCAGCAGCGAATCAGGAACCGTCGGGCGTCCTCTAGCTCGTCGCCAGTCGGCTCGTAGCTGTCGTAATACTCCTGCCGGGAGTATGGCGTCCATCTTATCTTTTCCGCCAATTCCTCCGGCCGGTCCCGGATTACCCGGAAGAGGTTGACCACTTGGCCGTCCAGGTCGTTCACCGTTTCGATCTTGGAGGGCGGCTTGTTGAAAAGGACAGCGCCGCTTCCGAAAAACGGCTCCAGGTAAGTCTCATGCTCCGGCATATGCTCGATGATCCAGTCAGCCATGCTCCATTTGCTTCCGGGATAGTGTAGTATCCGTGAGACCTTCACTGTTTACGTCCTCCTTCCGTCAGGCCATTTAACATAATTGAGCTTGTGTAAAACCTTTTTTGTCCCAACCCGGTATGCTACGCTCACCACAAGGAGCGTGATCGTATGGAAAAGTCGTTTTACTATCCAGTCCCCTGGCAGGAGGTCAGCTACCTTCGTGATGCCTTAGTCTCCATGGAGATTCCATTTCTCATTGAGCAGGATGACTGTCTTGATCTTGCCGCAGGCCAAGTCGCCTTCGTTTTCCCGGAAGCTTTATAAGCTAGGAAAAATCAACAGCCCTTCTCTCCTCCCAATTAGGAAGAGTCGGGGCTGCCTTGTTCAGTCCATATAGCTGAATGTCCTCAACGATTCGTTTGGTTAGTCTCGTATTACGTGCCACAATCTTGTTGTTCTTAATCGCAATTTGCAAGGCTTTTTTGGTTCCCACCAAGACTACTTTGGATTCGGCTCGGGTGATTCCGGTGTAAATGAGATTTCTCGCAAGCATGATGTAATGACTGGTCGATACCGGTATGATGACGATGGGAGCCTGCCCTCCCTGCGACTTGTGTATGGTGATACTATAGGCCAGTTGAAGCTCATGTAATTCTTCCTTTGTGTATGTCACCGCTTGGCCGTTGATCGTGCAGTACAGACCTTTCTCTTCCGTTACGTGCCCTTCTTTGTCCAGCAGGTAATCAATCCGATCAATCTTACCGATATCGCCGTTATAAACCTCTTTCGCGTAGTTGTTTTTGGTCTGAATAATCTTGTCCCCGACTCGAAAGACTGTTTTCCCGACCACGATTTCTTCCTTATTGGGGGCAGAGGGATTGAGGGTTTCCTGGAGCACACGATTCAGCTCTTCTGTTCCAATGGGTCCCTTTTTCATGGGACTGAGGACAAGAATATCTGCAGCGGTGTATCCAAGCTGCGTAAACCTCACGACGCTGTTCCGAATCGTAGCAGCGATCTCTTCCGGCTTTTCCCGCTGGATGAAGTAAAAGTCCTGTTTCGCTGGATCAATGACAATCGACTCGCCTTTATTGATCCGGTGAGCATTGGTAACAATCTGGCTGTTTTGCGCCTGGCGAAAGACTTCTGTGAGCCGCACGTGCGGAACGCCAGCGTCCAACATATCTTTTAGTACATTTCCTGGGTTCACGGAAGGGAGCTGATCCTGATCCCCTACCAGTAGTACTTTCGTTTTGTTCGGGTTGATCGCTCTGAACAGCAGATCGGCCAGCTGTATGTCCATCATGGATATTTCATCGACGATGAGTAAATCTGCTTCAAGCGGATTGCTTTCGTTGAATTCTGGCTCCTCTCCCGGCCGGAAGTTAATGAGTCTGTGAATGGTGGCCGCATCCAGTCCGGTTACCTCCGTCAGTTTGCGGCTGGCCCGTCCTGTCGGTGCAGCCAAAGCAATACTTGCCACTGGGTTAAGCCGTTGATACACATCAATGACGGCTTTTACGCTTGCGGTTTTCCCGCATCCTGGACCACCGGTTAAGATCAACAGGTTTTCAGTGAACAACTTCCGGATCGCCTCACGTTGTCCTTCCGCCAATACGATTTTGGAACGTACCTGGTAGTCTTTGATGGCAGTATCGATAGCAGCCATGTTTACGTTGTTACTGCCGCTTCGCATAAATTTGAGCAGGAGTTGGGCCAGTCTCTTTTCGGAGCGATACAAAAAAGGAGGATAGACTCCCTCTTCCTCAATAATGAGGCGGCCGTTTTCCTCCAGCTGAAAAATCCCCTGTTCTACCTCTTCCCGTGTAATGTGTACGTCCGTGTTGTGGTTGAGAACCTTCAGAACCTCATCGATCAACTCTGCTTCTGGAATGAAGCAATGGCCAAAATCGAAGCACATCTTTTTCAGAACATAATCCACACAGGATTCAATCCGGAACATCGAATTGGGCATGATGCCTATTCTTTTTGCGATTTCGTCTGCCTTAAGAAAGCCGATGAGATCCAGTTTGGTGAGCTGGTACGGATTCCGCTTGATAATGTCCAGCGTGTTGGAGCCAAACTCTTTGTAGGCCTTCACGACAATACTTGTACTTATACCGTACTGTGACAGCTCCATCATGATCTGTTGAACCTCAAACGATGCCCGGACACTGGAGACAATAGAAGATGCCTTTTGCTGACCAATTCCACGGATCGGCAGCAAGCAGGCTTCTCCGTCTTTCATGATAATATCTAATGCGTTCTCACCAAGGACATCAATAATCTGCTTGGCTCTTTTCTCTCCGCAGCCTTTCACCAGGGACGAAGAGAGGAAAGCAATCACCTGTTCCTTGCTTTTCGGAATCGGACGTTCCCAACGCTCGACACGGTACTGTTCGCCAAACTGGGGATGTTTAAACCAATCGCCGTAAACCGTGATTTTCTCGTTTGGCTCTACCCCATAAATAGTCCCGATGATGGTAATTTCTTCGCCATCGTCTTGCTTAAGAATGGCAACAATGAAGTCGTTGTTCGGTTGCCGAAACTTATAACGGACTAATGTTCCGGTTTTCACACTCAATGTTACACCTCCTCGTTGTGTCACTTTTTTGATATAGTAGTTTTAAGTTTGGTAACGAAATCAACTCGGGTTACAGGCTTACACTATGGATCAAACAACATGACCTCATCTCTCCCCCCAATAAAACATAATAAACAATGTAACAAGCCAAAGGATGCCAGCTATTATTTTCGCTCGTTTAAACGAATCCATTGTTATCTGCCTCCATTGTTTTTACTTCAACAAGAAGTACAGCTCAAATAATGCAAGCTAATATCCACCAAGTGGATGAAATGTTGTCCACAGGGCAATTTAACTCGCATCTGAGCTCCTCTTGAGCGATAATGCTAATGTTTGTTTTGTCCGCCGATGAACGAGCAGCCACATATCGGGCAGTTTTTTGCTTAGCAGCCAATCCTTCGGATTAAGGTCACAGCTAAGAAGTACGAGTTTTTGCGTTCGTGTCAAGTTTTTCCCGTTTTTCAATGTCTCAACTCCTTCTCCTTAATTCCACCGTCAAGCCACTGATCCCCGATGCCTCATATCTTCTTCAATCAGTACCGGCAGCCACTTGATTAGCCATTCTGTCGGGATGAACACGTTGGGTTGGATCGCCTGGGGCAAGTGTCGCTTAATCAAATCAAGAACAAAGTCGTAAGAGAGAGAAAGGACCCGCTTGGGTTTTCGACCGATCTCCCTTTCCTCTATCCTCTGCCCAATCGAACTCACTTTTTGTTTGAAGCGATCCACCATCTCCTTGAAAGACACGCACTTACGAACCACGTTTTCAGCCTTGGCTTCTTCAACTGCAGCCTGGATCTCAACCGCCTGAACAGTGTCAGTCTCTTTTTCAGGTAACACCAGGCGAATCTCCGGCTCCAATTCTGTACCGAGATTACGAGCCATGCGTTCCATCTCTTCCTGAGAAGTAAACAGCCGCTGTTGAATCTGCTGCCACTTCCGAACCAACCCGATCACAAATGGGATGCCGCTTGTTAAAACGCAATACAACTTCTCCAGTTGATCGGTGGTCCAATTCATCAGATCGGCACCGATAAACAGGTAGCTTTTCACCCCCTTTTCATAGCTATATTTGACTCGGCTGGAAACCTGAGAGACCCCCTTCCGGAAGTGACATACAACCACATCTCTCAGGAACGCGTATGAATCATCGGACTCAGCCAGCATTTCAATTTTCTTCTTGAGAAGATTCAAAACGTTGTGTTCCCGACCGCTCAAAACCATCAGCTCAACGTATTGCATAACGACCCCTCCCCACTTTTTTCCGAATCTGACCACTAACAAATGGACAAGCGCCTTTATGATCGTGTCCTTTTGTTACTACTCAGTTTCAACTTGTAAGAAAAACGATAGGGAAGACTAACTTCCCCTGAGTAACCACTACTTTTTGGTATCTGTGCATATGGATTCAGCTTTTTTTAATCCAGGTTCCGTAAGCAAAAAGGGTGACGAGAAACCTGTTTCCTTCAAATTGGACTGAGCATCTTGCAGCTCAATGAATGCCTTCTCTACCAGGGAACGTTCCATATGGATCTCCCTCCTCGGATTCCGTTGTTGGGTGACAGATCTGGATCAAATACCGGGCATCATACTCCTCCGTGCAGCATGACAATCGCGTAAAGTGGAGATAATGAAAACAGCGAGTAGGAAAAAGCAGGAATAGAACTAAGAAAGAGAAACAGCTAGAATATTCAAAAAGATGTTGAGTTACTAGGCCGAAGACTTGGTGTTTTTCTGTTCCTGTTCACGCATCCAGGCGTCGATGCTCTCAACTCGGAAGAAAATGCGGGAGCGAACCCGAAAATGCGGGATTTCCTTTTTGCGAACCATCGCGTAAATCGTGTCACGGTGGACGCCGATGTATTTCGCACATTCAGCGGGGGTCAGTATTCCTTGATTCATGAGTATCACCTACTTTATGGATTAACCTATCAGGCGGATTTATCTTCACTCATTTTTTGAGCGTTATCTTCAAAAAAAAGATACTCAATTGAACGTTTCAAAACCTTTGCAATCCGATACGCAGTTGGCAATGACGGTAATGTATACCCTCGCTCGATATTTGAAAGCATTGCACGAGAAAGATTTGCCATGGCTGCCAGATCGTCTTGGGTCATCCCACGATCTTTACGTGACTTAATTAAATTCTGGCGAGGGGCGAGTTTTTTTTCATTTCCTTTCACCTCACTTTGTTAAGCTCATTTTTTGAACCTTGCAATTATAATATACGCTCGATAAATGAGCGTGTCAATGGTTTTTGTTCAAATATTGAGCGTTTATTTTATGAACGTTATTTTGTAGAATGGAGGCAAGAAATGAGCGTGATAATAATGGGGTTTAAAGATAGACTTAAGGAACTTCGGTCAAAAAAAAGGCTAACACAAGAGGCTCTTGCAGCAGCCTTAGAAATTCCGGAATCGACGATCCGCCGTTATGAATCGTCTGATGATAACATTCCGAGGCGTGAGCGCTTAGAAAAGATTGCCGACTACTTCGGGGTTTCCGTCGATTATCTCCTCGGTCGTACTGACGATCCTGCCCCTTCCGACAAAAAGGACGATAAAGAGGCACGCATGGGCCTTGCCTTTATTACTGGCGGAGAAGATCTTACCGAAGAGGAAGCTGAGTATTTAAAAGAGAGCTTGGAACTGTTCCGTAGGATGAAAGAAAGACGAGCGAAGGAACGGGAAAAATAATCCTTTATTCTAGTGCTTCATAGCCCTTTGGGCTATTATTTTCACCCATAAATACGAACAAATGTTTGTTTAGGAGGGGTTTGTGTGGATTTGTCGCTCTACAAAATGACTCCACTTGAGGAATGGATTGCTGAAAAATACCTCGCACATTCCATCTTCACGCCAGAAGACCTTGATATTCACCGGATTGCAAACATTTATGGGGGTGAAATATCCTATCTCCCGACAAAATCTCATGCCCGTTGGATTGACGATGGCTCTAATGATTTTATGATCATTCTCGACTCTCGTTTGGACGAGCCATCTGCTCAGAGCGAATTTTTTCATGAACTTTGTCACCCGCTCCGCCACGTCGGTGATCAACAAATGCTCCCCAAGGCGTTCCGGGACTTGCAGAAAACGCAAGCATCGCAGTTTCAGTTATACGCCGCTATTCCCTTCTTTATGGTGCTGGAACTGGATTTGCCAACATACGAGAAAGATGTCCCCATGTACTGGGCTCACGAATTTCGGGTTCCGCTTGACCTCGCAACACGTCGATTCAAACAGATCAAAAATCGAATCAGCCAGGAAGAATACAGTCAGAGGATTGCTACCTATCTTCAGAGTCAGTACAGCAAAGCAAATCCCACAAACTGGTCAGACGAAACAAAAGGCTCTTTCTGACTGCAATAAAAAGAAAATTTCAAAAAGGACAAGGAGTTGTAATACGATGAAAATTGCAGTTTTTTACGATTATTTCGAGGGGGAGATGGCCCCGCTCTGGTACGTCATCAATTTTCGGAAGGGGGAACTTGATTGGAACAAAGATATAGCCTATATCCCCATAGCTGCTCCCTTCCAACGACAGGGAGCGGAAGATTTCTCGTCGGACAGCATGGGGATAACGGTGACGCTTGCAGATCTGACCGTGAGCGAAGATAAACCAGGGAAGTTCGGGATTCGGCTTGACCCTCTCCGTAGGCGCGCAACGGAAAACATGCAAGATTATTGGGATGCCGAGTTTCTTATGCTGCAGGTGGCAGACCTCGAAGAGCTCCTGCAGATGAATCCATGGAGGTGAACCAAACATGGCAAGCATTGAAAAACGCGGCGCTAATTCTTGGCGTTTAACCGTTGAATTGGGGTATGGACCTAATGGAGAACGGTTGCGCGAAAGAAAAGTCATCAAGGTTGAAGATCCAGCGTTATTGAAAACAACGAAGAAGCTCAGAGAATATCTGGAAAGTGAGTGGCTTAAATTCAAGATGGAGGTTGAGGCCGGTGAGTATATTTCCCCCGAAAAGATGACATTGGCTGGGTTTGTTGACGAATGGAGAGAAAAGTATGCCAAACGAGAACTAAGTGCTAAAACATTAGAGAACTATCTGATCCAAATTAATAACCGGATTATTCCTGAATTCGGCCACATGCGTCTCGATCAGATCAAACCTCTCCACATCGTCACCTTTATAAAAAAACTTGAAGAAGAAGGCTCCCGGAAAGACGGCAAGGAGGGAAAGTTATCGTCTGGGATGATCGAATATATCCACCGCGTCTTGAAAAATATATTTAACCGTGCTGTTGAGTGGAAGGTAATTAAAACAAGCCCAATGGACGGGATAAAGAAGCCGAAAGTTGAACAGGCCGAAATGAGCGTATATGACGAAGCTGAAGCTCACCAACTGTTCTTGGCATTGGAACGTGAAAAGCTGATGTGGAGAGTCATGATTGCCTTGGCACTGACAACTGGCCTGAGAAGAGGAGAACTGCTTGGATTGGAGTGGAAAAATGTTGACCTGGAGGCCGGTACCATTGATGTCCGCCAATCGCTTACTTACGTGAAGGGGATCGGCTACGTTGTAAAGGAACCAAAGACAAAAAATTCGGTCCGGATCGTGTCCATTCCCCCAAGTTTATATCATGATCTGAAGGCGTTGAAAGTTCAGACTAGCAAGAAACGGATGCAATCAGAGGAACTATGGGAAGGTGGCGATCGATTCTTCGTCTTTTCCTCCTGGAACGGAAAACCACTTTACCCTTCCAGCGTAAAGACTTGGTGGTCACGTTTTACGAAGCGGCACAAGCTGAAGTACATCCGTTTTCACGATTTGCGACATACTTCGGCCACTCTTCTTATTAACAAAGGTGTCCATGCCAAGATCATTTCAGAACGTCTCGGACATGCTAACATCCTTACGACCATGAACATTTATGGTCACGCTTTACGATCTGCTGACCAGGAGGCTGCTAAACATTTTGAATCTCTCTTCGACAGTCAGCCGAAAAGTAAAAAGGCCTGATGGTCACAACGGCCAAAAAATTCGTCCCCAGCCCGTCCCCAATTATGAGTTTTGACGCCTGTATTAGTCTTTTTCAGGCGGTTATTACAACAAAAAAAGCCTTGATTTTCAAGGCTTTTGGCGTTTCTGTTATGGTGATCCGGACTGGGTTCGAACCAGCGACCCCCACCCTGTCAAGATGGTGCTCTCCCAACTGAGCTACCGGATCATGGGATATGTTGTGATCGTCAAACAGCTATGTACTCGTTTCATGGTGGGCCCTGTAGGACTCGAACCTACGACCAATCGGTTATGAGCCGACCGCTCTGACCAACTGAGCTAAGGGCCCCAATCGCACCGGACGTCGATCACATTTATTACTATACAGCATACGAAAACGAAATTCAAGAGGAAAAATATAATTTCTAGTAATTTTTTCACTCCCACCAAAAGACCTTCACTAAGACAGGTCCGAAGACATTCCTCCGCCCTCAATTTCCCAGTAAAAGTCAATACCGGGTGAAGATAAAGAACTCAAGATCAAATCAATATCTGGTTAGGTTAAAGACCCTTAGGTCGAATCAATACACGAGTAGGAAAAAAAGCTCTACTTCAAAACAGCCCCCGGGGAAGAAGCACATCTAGATCTAGATCAAAATCTAGATCAAAGAAATACAGCCGATAAAACCAATGACCGAAACACAGCATGCAACAGACATACATCTGAAATTACTCTAGCCGCGAAGTGACTTTAGCTTCGAAACTGATCACCCGTGAGGAGCGTAAAATGGCGCGTAAAACGGAGCTTAAATGGGGCGTAAAAGGGGCCTAAGCAGTAAGAATGTAACAAATGCCTGTATTTCCCCAGTTCCATTATAACCTATTACCCCATATCCCAACCAAACAAAAGACGAAAGGATCCCTCCCCCACTCCTTACTCCATCCCCCAACGCAAAAAGCCACCTCCCCAGGCTTCCCCAACATTACGGCACTCCAAGTACGCAAAGGTTCCACACACTTGCCTGGGCCTGCCGTAATCCCTCCCCCCAGGGAGAATGGCTTTATTCATCCCGAATGGATCGACCTTTCTTACTCAGGTAATAAACAAAATTCAGGCAACAACCAAAGAAAACGGTTTTACGAAAGACTTACTTTCTCGCTATCTGAAAGAATATTTCTGCCCAACCCAACCAATTACCCAGCCTGCCCCGCCTTCTTGTCATCCTGCCCCTCAATCCGCAGTTCGGCTGCCGGCTGCTGCCCCAAGGCTTCCTGCCTCGCCAGCTCGGCCTCCTGCTCGTCCCGCATCCGGTGGGCCATCCGGCTGGACGCATTGGCCGCGACGCTTGCCACGAGGTCATCCAGGAACGTATGCACGCGTCCACCAGCTGTTTTCGTATCCAGGCGTTTGATGACGCCCACCTTGTGTTTATCCAAATGCCCGAAGGTCGTCACCGCGATGCTCCCATACCCGAAAACGGAGCCGAGCGCCAGTGTTTCGTCGCAGCCGAACAGCCCTTCGTCCGAAGCGATGATCGACTGGAGCGGTTCGGACAGAAGGCCCTTCTCCGCCAGCGTATCCAGCTCGATCCCGACCAGAATGGCATGCTGCATTTCGCGTTTTTCCAAGACGGCCTTTACGCTCTCGATACATGGCGCCATGGTCAGGTCGGGATGGTAGGGCGACTGCATGAGGTACACGATCTCGGCAATGTCTTCCACTGTGACGCCCCGCTCCGCCAGGCGCGAGAGGGCGGCGTTTCTGACTTCGATGCTGTGCACTTGCTTCTTCATAAGAGACAACCCCTTCCGCAAATCGAGTGAAGTCGTTTCCTACCATAGTATCATACGGTGACAAAATTGCGACAATTTTTCACCGACAGTGGAAAAGCTTGAGGCGCTGCAAGTGCGTTCTTCCGTTTTTAAACCCCCGCCGCTCCTGTATAATATTCACCAGAACATCCTGAAGGAGGACAAACCTGTGGCTCTTGAGGAAATCGTCTTGGACAGCCGGCATCTGGGAACGCCGGAAAAGCTGATCGTCTACACCCCGGAGCGCTATTCTCCGCTCTACTCGTACCCCGTCCTCTACGTGCAGGATGGCGATGACTATCTGGCGATGGGCCGGATGGCTACCCTATTGGACCGGATGATCCGGGAGAAGGAACTGCCCGACGTGCTGGCCGTCTTTATTCCCGTGGACAAAAGCAAACGGCAAGCGCGGTACCATCCCGATGGACGGGAGCATCTGGCGTACCGGCGTTTTCTGGCGGAGGAAGTCGTCGGCTATGTCGATACGCACTATTCGACGGAGACGCTGGGCAATGCGCGGGCGCTCATCGGGGAGTCGCTCGGGGGCGTCGTTTCCCTGTTTACCGCTTTGGCGTACCCGCATACGTTTGGACAGGTCGCCTGCCAGTCCATTGCGATGGACGCCGAGCTGAACCGCCGTGTCGCCGAGACGGACTTTACCGTTCCGCTCACCGTCTACCTGGAGATCGGGACAGAAGAGACGGCTGTCTCCTCCGCACGCGGCACACTTGACCTCGTCGCGGCCAACGAGGAGCTGCGCGACATTTTGCGCACGAAAATGGCCACCCTCGTCTATGAGACCTTTGAGGGTGACCATACGTGGGGCCATTGGCAAGCCAACCTGCCGCGTATGCTGCGGTCGCTGTTTGGGTAAACTTACCGTGGCTGTTCTTCTTGCGGGCCTTCGTCCTTCACTGGCGTCACCAGTGCCTCTTCAAACTCCACTTTGCGGATGGCGGAGAGGATGGTGAACGTCAGCACGGACAGCAAGAGCAGGACAAGAAAAATGAAAGTGATCATCATGGCCATATACATGCTGTGCGGCACCTCCTTGCACTACACAGTGTTTCCTGCCGCAGGAGGAATATACGGACACGCGCTTAACATTACACAAATGAAGAATTTTCTGTTAAAATAGCAGAATAACCAGAGAAAGATGCTTGCTAGATAGTGAAGGAGGAGTGGTTCTTATGATGTACAGTATCGTCGTATTCCCGTCCAGCAAGGTGCAAGAAGTAGCCAACTCTTACCGGAAGCGTTACGACCCGGCTTATGCTTTGATCCCGCCGTACATCCGCTTGAAAGAGGGCTTCGAACTGGATGAGACCCAATTGCCGCAGCTGGTCAGTCACCTGGAGCAAGTCGCCTCCTCTACCGATAGCTTTACGGCCCAGTTCCATCGGGTATCTACCTTCCATCCGACTACCAACGTCATCTACTTGGCCATTCAAAATAAAGAACCGTTTACCGAGCTGCACCAAAAGATCATCAACCAATGTGTGTCCGAGAAAGAAACGTACGCGTACGTCCCTCACCTGACCATCGGGCGCGACCTGTCTGACGACGAGCTACGCGATGTGACCGGACAGCTCAGCATGGCGAAGATCGACCTGACCTCGGAGATCGACCGCTTCCACCTGATTTATCAGCTGGAGGACGGGATCTGGAGCGTCTACCAGACTTTCCTGCTCAAAAAGTAAGCGCCCGCTCGATCGCTGCGGCTACGATTCGCACCTGCAGATCGATCCCTGTTTGGCAGCGCCGCGAAGCACTCCGGGACTGGCGCATGTTCCAAACTTATACCGCAACACCCCGACCCTCCCTGACCTCTTTTAGGCAGGGAGGGATCTTTTGCTCATATAAAGGACGTGTCATTCCATGAACAAAACCTATCTGATCCAACCAGTCCACTCGGAAAAGGAAATGGCGGACGCCCTCTCCGTGCGCAGAGTCGTCTTCATCGAGGAGCAGGAAGTGCCGGAGGATCTGGAGATCGACGAGCATGACGCCGTAGACAGCGGCACGATTCACTTCGTCGCCTACGACGGAGATAAGCCGGTCGGTGCCAGCCGTCTGCGCCCGTATGCACCAGGCGTGGGCAAAGTCGAGCGCGTAGCCGTCACGCAGACGGAGCGCGGCAGCGGCCTGGGCCGTCTCATCATGCAGGCGATGGAGCAAACGGCGCGGGAGCAGCAGTACCAAACCTTGAAGCTGAATGCTCAGACGCACGCCCAGCGCTTCTACGAAAAACTCGGCTACCAGCCGCACGGCGACGTATTCGACGAGGCGGGGATCGAGCATATCGCCATGGTGAAGCAGCTGTAGGAGCCTATTGATAAAGAAGCCGGTCGAAACGCTTTTTGCCCAAGTGTTTCGACCGGCTTCTTTCTGTGAAAGGGGAAATCTTACTTCCTCCCCGCTTTCCTTTCCTCCGCAATCTCCCGCAGTCTCTCCACGGCCTCCAGCGGGGCGGTATGCGAGCCCAGCATGGCGTGAAACGGCTCTTCTCCGCGCCATCCGTGGAAATCGGAGCCGCCCGTCATGACGAGGTCGTGCTCGTTCGCCCAGGCGGTATAGCGCTCGCGCTGCCCGGCATCGTTGTCCGGATGGTAGACCTCGATGCCGTCCAGGCCGAATGCGATCAGCTCCTGCACCAGCTCATCGTCGTCGTACAGTCCGGGATGGGCCAGGACAGCTGCTCCGCCCGCCTCCTTGATCAAGGTGATGGCTTCCTGCGGCGCGATCCGCGGCGGGTTGACGTAGGCCGCGCCCCCCTTGCCCAAGTATTTGGCAAACGCCTCGTCAATCGACGAAACGACCCCCAGCTCGATCAGCTCTTCGGCGATGTGGGGCCGCCCGATGTTTTTGTCCGTCCCTTGCTTGCGGCGGTATACATTCTCCAGCGTGATCGGGATGCCGAGCTCCTGAAGACGGGCGATCAAGAGCTGGTTGCGCTGGTGTCTCGTTTCCCGCAGGCCGACCAGCTTCTCCTGGAAAGCCGCGTCCTCGTACGGCACGAAATAGCCAAGCACGTGAATATCCTGCCCGCGCCCGACCGAGCTGACTTCGACCCCGGGAATCACCTCCACCCCCGATCCGGCTGCCGCTTCCATCGCTGCCGCTACGCCTCCGACCGTGTCGTGATCCGTGATCGCGACGGCAATGAGCCCCGCCTCTTTGGCCAGGCGTACGTTTTCGGCCGGATCGCAGGTGCCGTCGGACGCTTTCGTATGGGTATGCAAATCTGCCTGCTTCTTCATACAGGTCCACTCCTTCTTTTCTTTTTCCGCGAGTCTGAATCCGGATCGCCCTACATAGGATGATACCAAACCCGATTTCCCAAAGGTTGAGCCGAGGAGGATGTCCATGCGGTTAAAAAACAAAACCCTGACCGGTGTCGTGCAGCCGCTCTCCTACGTAGACAAGATGCTCCGACTGCAGGGCTTTCAACGATCAGGAGGGGACGCCACGCCCACCTATGATGTCGTCATCTACGACTCCGCCAGCAGCAGCACGTACTTTTTGCGCATTCCCACGAACTTCACCCATGCGACGACCGGGAAAGGCGAGCTTACCGTCAAGCTGGGGCATCCCTATCTGGAAGCGAAGTTCTACATGAACACCGCATCCGACGAAGTCTTTTTCATCCCGAAAGCCGTCCGCGAAGCCGCCGAGCACAAGCTGGCGGAAATCGCCGACTACCTTTCCTCACCCTCCGCACCATCCTGATTCTTACGCTTTCTTCCACAACCATTTGTTTTGATTGAACCGATAGACGACTCGTTGCTCTTTCAAAAGTCCTGCGAGGTATCCCATGAACGCCGTCCGATACAGGACAAAACTGGAGGCGTTCTCCACGGAAATATGCAAGCGCTCGCAAAGACGAGCCAACGCTTCTTCCAGCGTGCTCTCTTCCTGCAAAATCTCTTCGATTCGCGCGTAAATGCTGCGATGCAGCCCGATGTTTTTGTCCACAGCCGCTTGAGGGGAGGTGGTGTAAGGGCCGTGCCCAGGCACGTAGCCTTTGTAATGGGTCTGCAGCAGTTTTTCCAGGCTGACGATTGTCTCATGCGCATCGACGAGAAATGGAAGCTTGTGCTTTTCCAAGAGTTCTTCGCCTAAATAACTGTCGGCGGCAAAACAGATGCCATCGCAGACGACGCCTGCTTGCTGCCAGCTGTGCCCCGGCAGGGAAAGGATAGAAAACGGCACACCGTCAATCTCGAACTCCCCCTCTACAGGAAGGAGGTGGTCCACCCGAGAAGCGTTTGCAAGAAGAAACTTGTTTTGCAAATCCGGGAGCGGGTCTGCTCCGAGATTCAAGTAGATCGGCTCCAGGATCGGATAGCGGATGATCGCCTCTTCCAGCGGCGGTGCGTACACCTGCGCTTCCGGCCAGCAGCCGAGCAGGTAAGCGTTGCCGCCGAAGTGGTCGGCATGAGCATGGGTTTGTACGATGGCGCTCAAGGGCTGGGCAATCGCGTCCAGCCCTTTCTTCAATTTTTTTGCGGTTTGCGTATCCAGGCCCGAGTCGATTAGAATCGCCCCGCGGGATCCCAGGACCAGACCAACGTTCACGTGACCGGGAAAATAGCCGACTCGCTCCGTCAACATTTCAAATGGATTGGCAGACAAAGACGTCCCTCATTTCAGCTTTTCCTATATAGTTTCTCCATAAATTTCCCCTTCCCTTCCCCCTCACCGTTTTCCCTGCCGCTGGCCTTCTACCGGGTAAAATGATCCACGCCGGACCAGGTCTGTTTTTTGCGTACAGCGCCTTCGCCAAGCGGCCCAATGACGATATACGGAGGACGCCTGCGCCTGATTCCGCTGAACATGTGCGTAGTCGCCGCAACAGCCGTAATGGTGATCAGCGAGAACACCATCCTCTCCAAGCCGATCGTATGCAGCGAACAAGCCACGATCATGCCGTCGATCAGAAAGATCAGCAGGCTCACGGGAATGGCAAACCGCCGGGCGAGAAACTGGGCGAGCAGGTCCGTTCCCCCTGTATTGGTTTCGTAGGCCAGCATCAATCCGATGCCTGTCCCGATCAACGCCCCTCCCGTCACTGCCGAGCTGGTGACGCTCCAGTGATTCCAGCTTCGCATCCCCGAGAAAATATCGATAAAGAAGGAAGAGATGAGCATCCCGTGAAAGCTGTGGAAAAACAGCCGGCGGTCATAAAAAAACGCCACGGCGTACACCGGAATGCTGACGCCGATCATCACGAGTCCTGGCGGCAGCTGCACGTAATAGCTCGCCAACAGGCCGATTCCGATCATGCCCCCGTCCATCAGCCGATGCGGCACGAGAAACAAATTGACGCCGACTGCCACGAGAATGCTTCCAGCCAGGATGGCGGCCGCTTTTGTCAGCCAGTACATCATCCTCCCCCCTTCCTTTGTCCCTTCCTTTGTCGCTCGTTTATGTGTATGATGCGAGGCAATTCGGTATGTCCAACCATCTGCAAGTATGCTCGGACGGGTCGGAACGTTTTGACTGTTCCGCAGACCTGTTGGTATACTATCCAATAACAAGGAACATGCGAATGTTTGCCTGATTTTGATCGTACATTGGAAATACCATTCTCTTTCATACGGAGGTGAATTCTCCTCCTTTCGCACGGCGGGAGGATGGGGGTATGCTTGGAGAGTCCGATAGGGGAGCTTACGCTGAATCTGCTGCTCGTGCTGTTTTTGGTATTATTGAACGGTTTCTTCGTCGCAGCAGAGTTCTCGTTGGTAAGAGTTCGCCAAACCCGTCTGACCCAGCTCGTTAGCGAAGGCAACCACAAGAGCGCCCGCTACGCGCAAAAAGTCACCCGGCAACTGGACGCCTACTTGTCCGCCTGCCAGCTCGGGATCACGCTGGCATCGCTCGGCTTGGGGTGGGTCGGCGAGCCTGCCATCGCCCATTATGTCGAACCCGTGATGGCATTTTTTCATTTTCCGTCTTATTTGGTCGGCCCGGTTTCGCTGGCCATTGCTTTTGCGATCATTACCTTTTTGCATATCGTGATCGGCGAGCTGGCGCCCAAATCGCTCGCCATTCAGAAACCAGAGGCGACCTCTCTGTGGACGGCAGGGCCGCTGCTGTTTTTTTTCAAGCTCAGCTATCCGCTGAACCGGCTGTTGAACGGTGCCGCCAATCTCTTTATCCGCCGGCTGGGGATCGAGCCCGCCTCTGAAAGCGATTTTGCCCATACGGAAGAAGAGATCCGCCTGCTCGTCAACCAAAGCCACAAGAGCGGCCATATCGACCAGACAGAGCTTGCCCTCGTAGACAACGTCTTTGCCTTTTCCGAACGCCTTGCCCGGGAAATCATGATTCCCCGGATCGACATGATCTGCCTGTACGATGACAATACGTTCGAGGAAAATCTGAGCATCATGAGAGAGTCGCGCCATTCCCGCTTCCCCGTGGCGCACGAGGACAAAGACCGGCTGATCGGCTTTGTCCACACCTCGGATTTTTACCTGTCTGCGTTGACCACGGGCCAAGCGGAGCTGAAGGACTTCCTGCGTCCGCTGCTGACGGTGCCGGAGTCCATGGAAATCAGCCACGTGCTTCGTCTGATGCAGAAGCGGCGCTCTCAACTGGCGATCGTCATCGACGAGTACGGCGGCACAGCCGGCCTGCTCACGATGGAAGACATCCTCGAAGAGATCGTCGGGGACATTCAGGACGAATTCGACGAGCATGAACGCCCTGAAATCGAGGAGAGCTCCCACAATGCCTGGTCCGTTTCCGGCAAGACGCTTTTGACAGAGCTCAGCGACTACATTACGATTGAGATCGTGTCCGATGAAGTCGACACAATTGCGGGGTGGCTGTACAGCCGGCTGAACGAGGAAGTGGGCAAAGGAAAAGCCGTCACGTTCCAAGGCTATCAGTTCACGATCAGCGAGCTGGAAAACCACCGGATCACCCGCGTGGACATAACGCAGATGGGGGAAGAAATCGATTCCCCCTCCATCTCTGAAGATACCGTGCTGTCGCACGCGCAATCTTCCTGACAAACCAACGTGCGAGTGTCCCCTGCGGCCGGGGGGCACTTCTTCTTTCCTTACTTACTATCAGCCTGAGGTGTCCTGATGAAACATGCCATTCTCGAAAACAAACCCATCCTGCTGAGGCCGGAGACGTACAATCGCATTCCGTTCTGGCGAATGGCAGCACGGCAGGATCAGGTGCGCTGTCCCGTCTGCGGATCGCCTCTGCGCCTGATCGCAGGCATTACGTTTGAGCCGTACTTCGCGCATCCACAGGCATCGGACGGACCGCCTTGCCCGGTCTCGTCACAGGAGGATGTCCTTTCTCCTGACTGGCTTCAGGCACAGGAAGAAGCAGCCGCTGCCAGCGCCGCTTCCGAGGCTGCTGTAGAGGACAAGCCTGCCGCAGACGAAGAAGCGGAGATGATCGGCTCTTTTCGCTTGCCGAAAAAGCGGAGCATCGCCAGCAGCGCGACATCTCCTTCCCCTGCTCCCAAACCGCCTGTTTTTCGCAAGCGCCTGACGCCCAAGAAGACGATCCAGCATCTTGCGGAAAAACAAAGTGAACCGCTGCATCCCGGCCAGCAGCGTGCCGTCCACACCACCGACGGGCCTCTTTTGATCCTGGCTGGCGCGGGCAGCGGCAAGACGCGCGTGATGGCGGCCCGCACGGCTCATCTGATCAAAGACATCGGCCTGTCGCCGAAACAGATCATGGTCGTCACCTTTACGACCAAGGCTGCGGAGGAAATTCGCCAGCGCATTGCCCGGCAGCTCCCGCCCAATCAAGCCCGAGAGCTGGTCGCCGGCACCTTCCACAGCATTTTTTACCGGATGCTCCTGCACCATCAGCCTGGCCGTTGGGACCAGCAGCGTCTCTTGAAAAAGGAGTGGCAAAAGTGGCGTCTCCTGCGGGAATCCGGCGTTCTCCTGGGACATGAGGAGCTGGCGGCTTTGAAGGAAAACGAGGCGCTCGACGCTCTCGGCGTGGTCAGCCGTTGGAAGAACGAATACATCCTCCCCCGCGAAGCTGCGCTGCGGGAAGCGGCAAGCGATGCAGAGAGACAGGCTCTGATGCTGTATCCGCTCTATGAGGAAGCAAAGAAAAAGCTCGGCTGGTTCGACTTCGACGACATGCTGATCGGCTGCTACGAGATGCTGCGGGAAGACGCGCAGCTGCTCAGCCGCTACCAGGAGAGAATCACCCATGTGATGATCGACGAGTTTCAGGACATCAACCGGATCCAGTACGAGACGGTCAAGCTGCTGGCCGCGCCGCAAAACAACCTGTGCGTCATCGGTGACGACGACCAGTCCATCTACGGGTTCCGCGGCAGCGATCCACGATACATACTGGGCTTTACCAAAGACTTTCCCGACGCCCAGACGATCACGCTGGAGGTCAATTACCGTTCGCACGCCTCCATCGTCAGCCTCGGTTACTCGCTGATCGGCCACAACCGGGAACGCTGGGCAAAAGAATGCCGCTCCTTTCACATGGAAGAGGGCGACGCTTACTTGTTCGAGCCGGAAGACGAGGAAGAACAGGCGTCCCGCATCGTCGATGAAATCCTTCATCGAACGGAGCAGGGCGCTACGCTTGGAGAGTGCGCCATTCTGTACCGCACCAACGAATCGGCGCGCCCGATCGTGGAGCGGCTCAGTGAAGCGGGCATCCCTTTTCACTACACCCAGGAGGAAGACTCCTTTTACCAGCGGCAGACCGTCCGTTGGGCCCTGCACTACTTACGGCTCGCGCTCAATCCGGACGACACCGACGCGCTGAAGGAAATCTTGCCCACTCTCTACATTTCCCACGAGATGTGGAACACGCTTCGCAGCCAGGCGATTCTCGAGGACGTGCCGATTTTGCATGTCCTCCCCCGTCTGACCCAGCTCAAGCCGTATCAGCGGAAGCATTTGCAGACGGTAGCCGACATCCTCGCCTCCTGCCGCGAATGTTCGCCGGCTCAGGCGCTGGAGCTCGTCTTTGAGGACGGCAAGCTCCGCGATTACTTGAAAAAACGCGCACGCAGCCGGGAGGACGGAAAAGACCGCTGGAGCGACGAGCTGCAGCAGCTGCTCTCGGCATCCAAGCGCCATGCCACCGTCGCCGACTTTTTGCAGTACATCGACCAGATGGCACAGCGCGAAAAGGAGTGGCGCACGCAGCGGCCACTCCCCGATGAAGCGGTACACGTCCTTAGTATTCACCGGGCAAAAGGCCTCGAGTACGACCACGTCTTTCTGCCCGACCTCGTAGAAGGCGCCCTGCCGCACGAGTATACGCTCGACGAGCTGCGACGGGGCGGAAATGCCGCTCTCGAGGAAGAACGCAGGCTTCTATACGTCGCCATTACCCGGGCCCGTCACACCTTGTGCATCGGGATTCCCCGCGAGCGCTTCGGCCGAAAGACCCGGATCTCCCGCTTCGTCGCCGAAATGGGCAGGTAAATACTGAAAGCCGCCGCCCATGTAGATCAAAAATTCTTCCATATTCGTAATCAGCGGAAACATAAAACAGGCTCCCTTCCTCGCATTTACGTACAGTGTGCGCGGGAGGAGAGCCTGTTATTCATAAAGGAAGGATCAACCGCCGATGATGTTGTAGCCTGCGTCCACATGCAGGATTTCACCCGTGATCCCGCGGGACAGGTGGCTAAACAGGAACAGAGCGGTATCGCCCACTTCGGATTGATCGATGGTCCGGCGAAGTGGCGCCTTCTCTTCCATTTCTTTGAGTACCGAGTTGAAGTTGCGGATTCCTTTCGCGGCCAATGTGCGTATCGGGCCGGCCGAAATGGCGTTGACGCGGATGTTTTCTTTCCCCAGGTCGTTTGCCAAATAGCGAACGGAGGCATCCAGCGCCGCCTTGGCGACACCCATGACATTGTAGTTGGGGACAGCGCGCTCGCCGCCCAAGTAGGTCATCGTGACAATGCTGCCGCCCTCTGTCATCAGCGGACGAGCGGCTCTGGCCACGGCCACCAGCGAGTACGCGCTGATGTCCTGCGCCAATGCGTAGCCTTCACGCGAGGTATTGACGTACTCGCCTTCCAGTTCTTCCGTCTTGGCGAAGGCGATGCAGTGGGCCAGTCCGTGGATGACACCCACCCGCTCCCTGATGGCAGCGAAAGCCGCCTCGACATCTTCATCCTTGGTGACGTCACAGGCCACCAGCAGCGACTCCTTGCCGAGCTTGGCGGAAAGCTCCGCGACATTCTCGCGCAGGCGCTCTCCCTGATAGGTAAAAATCAGATTGGCGCCTGCGTCGTGAAGCGATTGGGCGATTCCCCAAGCAATGCTGCGGTGGTTCGCCACTCCCATGACTACGATGTTCTTCCCCTGTAACAATGTATTCATAGCGCACATCGGCCCCCTTCCAACATATTCCACATTATAACCGATCTTGTCCGCGGTTACGAGAGGATGGGAAAGGGTTTTTGCGACGGCTATTCGTTGTCAAAGAAAGAATCTGTCGAACCGTCAGGATCTGCGGGATCCCACCACGGCTCTCCCAACGGATTGAGCGATGTCCCCATTTCCGGGAATTCGGATGGCAGCTGAGCGAAATCGTCCGCTCTCCTCCACACTTGCTTTCGTTCCATGCGACCCGACTCCTTTCACGCGTAAGTCATTTCTGCCAGTCTTTTCTTAGAGTGACATCCGACCATCGCGTTTATACATGCGCATGGCTTCCCGACAAGTACGCCGTCAGCAGCATGTAAGCCAGTATCGCCCCGAAAAAGTACACGCCAAGCTGCGCTCTCCTCGCATGCTGGATATAGGGGACGAGGTGGCTGGCGGATACGTATAAAAAAATTCCGGTCGTGAGCGCCAGCATCACCGGCGACCAATCAGGGGGAAACATCCGCTCCACCGCACCCATGCTGCACGCCCCCACGACGGTAGCGATTCCGAGCGAGGTAGCCCCCCAGAAAGCCATTCGCCGGGAACGTGTAGCCGCAAGCAGCAGGGATGCGACCGTCACCCCGTCCGGAATCTTGTGCAGCAGCATCGCGAACAAAACCGATACGCCGACTTGCGTGTCCATGCGGAGGCTCGCGGTCAAGGAGACGCCTTCCACGAAAGCGTGCAGCAAAAACCCGGTCAATACCCCGATGACCCCCGTCGATCCAAGGTCTCCTCCCGATTTGCCCATCGCCTCGATAGCGAACAGGACGGCAAATCCGACCAGGACAAACGGCATCATCCGATGGTTTTCCCCCTCCAGCACATGCGGCAAAAGGTCCAGCAGCGTGATGGCCAAGAGCAGGCCCGCCCCCGCGCTGATCATGGCGAAAAGCGATTCCTCCGACCAGGCGCGCATGCAGAGCATCAGCCCTCCGATACTGCTGGCCGCCGCAGCAGACAGCAAGACAATCCAAAAAACAGACGACATCGTGCGGTCCTCTCCTCCGCCTAAGTTGGGTAGGGACAACAATCCCTTCCATTGTACGCGCCTGTCCCGTGCATTATGAGAGTTTGCGCTCTTTTGACAAAAAACGCAAAGCTGTCCGAAACGGACGAATCCCCACTAGTTTTTAGAACCTTTGTCGATTCCCTCTTGCCGGGAAAAAAATGGTGCTATAATGAGTCCACCGGGAATATCGAGGGGAAAAAGGGAGTGATTCGGGATGGATGTACAAGTTTGGATGGCTTCAAAAGAGGTAGCTGATCGCCTTGATGTACACGTTCGCACACTGCGCAACTGGCTGGACTTGTTCGTGCCGGCACACGAGCGACTGAAAAATCCACAGGGTCACTATTTGATCAGCGAAACAGGCTTCGCCCTATTGAAGGAAGTAAAGGAACGGAAAGATAATGGGAACAGCTCCCTTCGCGACATTCAGCGGCAGCTCATCGAAGAAGGACGGATCCCGGAAGAAATGCTGCTGGCCGAGGAACTGACCGCGGCGGAAGAGACCGCCGTCACTGTCTCCGCTCCGGCGAAGCCGCAAACCGGGCTGGGCGAAATCGAGATGAGCGTCCACGAGGCCCTGCAAAAATTCCAGCATGAACTGACGCAGCTCGGCTCCCTGAACCATATGCAGTCGACGATCTTGCAAAAAATCGCGGACATCGAAGAGCGGCAGGAGTCCCTGCGCCTGGAGATGCGCCGCGTGACCTTTGAAATGGATCTGATGCAGCAGCGTCTGACGCGGCGCAAAGAACGGTACGCCCGCCACGAGCCACGCTGGTCGCTAAATCCATTCCGCTGGTTTACCCGGTCCGATCGGGCAGCAGAGCAATAACCGGGCGAGATTCCGCCTTCACCGTATGGCGGACAAGCCGCAAAAACAAAGCTGAGACGACTGCCGTCTCAGCTTTGTTCATTCCCCCGCATGCTCCCGGCTGTGCCGGCTTCGCTGCCAGTATCCGAGCAGGAGAACCACCGCTACGATCCCTGTCTTGAGAATCGTCGTCCCCAGCGCTCCCCACTGCGCGAGCCATTTTGCCACTACCGGTTCGGTGACGATCATGTTGACGGCTGCCCACGCCAGCACGGCCGATCCCACATACACCAACCACGCAAATCGTTCCATCGCCTTCAGGATCAGCTGGCTGCCGAACACCATCAACGGGACGCTGATGACAAGGCCCAGCACGATCAGCAGAAGGTTGCCGCGCGCCGCCCCCGCAATCGCCAGCACGTTGTCCAACCCCATCATCACATCCGCCACCACAATCGTTTTGACCGCTTGTACCAGATCCTCAGTCGATTCGATCCGGTTATCCTCCTCCTCTTCCTTCAGCAGGTTGTAGCTGATCCAGAGCAGAATGAGGCCGCCGATCACATACAGGTAAGGGATCTTCAGCAGGTAGACGGCCAGCACGGTCGCGATTACGCGCACGATCACCGCGAGGAAGGTCCCCCAGAGAATCGCCTTTTTTCTCTGCTGTGGCGCGAGCTTTCGGCAGGCTATGGCAATCACGACGGCATTGTCGCCACTCAGGACGATATTGATGGTAATAATGAGCAACAGAGACGAGAAAAAAACGGACATATCCAGCGCCTCATCCCTCCGTTCTTTTTGTCATGGAAGTCAAAACCGGGCAAAATCGGGAAACGGATGCACCCGGGTGTTCTGTCCGGGCTTGTTGTCCGCATGGGAATTCAGTATGATGATAAGGAGGAGGGTTGTCGAAATGTCGAAACAATTCGTTACCGAGGCGATCATGCTGGCTATCTACGGGGAACTGATGTCCCCATCGCAACCGGTAGAATATCTGATACCCGCATCGACAATCTATGAATTGGACGAATTTATCCAAAGCCCGGAACCAATCATGCCGAACATCGGTGACGATCAATATGTCCGAAAGATCATGCAGGAGATGAGCCAGTTTTTCCACGATCCGTTCAACCGCAAACGGCTGGAGAAAGGCTTGATCGCTCCGTGGTCCAAAGTCCCGTTTACTTTCCCGAACGGCGTCACCCTGACGATCGTCAAGGTCGAAGACAACGCGATGTGGGGGGAAATTTTTGATCCCGTCGAGACACAGCTATTGCTTACGTCCATGCGATTTGAAATCCCGCTGATCACCGACCAGCCGGATTATCAGGATCGGATTTTGGAATACATCGTACCCGTTCAATTTTATGATGTGGACGACTTCGAATTCGCCCTGGAGCAAGGGATATCACTGACCGAACTGCGGGAGCCGTAGACGTCGAAAAATCGGATTGGCCTCGAATGGCGAAAAACAGACTGGCGATGCTGCCCGCATGCCCGTCTGTTTTTTCTTTGTATTAGTATGGCCTTTTCTCAGGACATAATCGGCTCCCCCGGGAAAAATCATCCCTGCGGTGGTTTGTCCATGGTACAATATGGGTATAGAATGGGAAAGACGTTCGGGGAGGAATACCTGCATGGAACTGACGAAACAAACGCAAGGAGCGAAGTGGGACACGGAGGGAGCTGCCGCTCAATCCATCCTGTTCAAAATGGGGAACGAATTTTATGGACTGTCCATATCCCTGGTGCGCGAAATCATCAAGCCGCTCCCGATCACTCGTTTTCCCAAATCCCCGCCGTACGTGGAAGGAGTCGTCGATCTGCGCGGACGGATCTTGCCGATCATCAACCTGCGGAAAATGTTTGGCCTCGAGCCTGTCGCGGAAACCGATGATACCCGCTTTGTCGACTTGCAGCTCGAAGGCCTCGACGTCGGCATCATCGTCGAATCGGTATCGGAAGTGATGAACATTCCGGAGCGCCTGATCGAAGCAGCTCCTCCCATCGTGGCCGGAGTTGAGGGCAAATACTTGCAAGGGATCGCCCGTCTGGACGACAAGCTGATCATGCTGCTGGACGTAAATGAAATCTTTGGACAGTGGAAAAAGAAATCCTAAAAAAAGCGAAAACCCAGGACCGCAAAATGGCTCTGGGTTTTCGCTTTTTACAGCAGATCGTTCGCCATGAGCAAGTAGACGGCCAGACTGGGCAGCGCCACGCACAGGAGATGGACCATCCAGCGCATTCTGCTTTTGTTGCTGGACCTCTCTTTGGCATGATTGGCGTAATAGGCAGCCTGCGTGTCGGGAAGCATGGCGGAGAAACTGATCATTGCCGCAAAAAGAACGCAGATACCGAGAAGGTAAAACGACAGCGTCTCTACGAGCTCCAGATTATTCCGGAGAAGACCGATGATCCACAGGAGACACTGGAGTATGACACCCGTGACCAATGATTTTTTCAAAGGCTCACTCCTCCTTCTGTCAGGAAATCTACAAAATATCCCAACTCTCTGTTTTTCTACTGTTCTGTCAATGGTTTTCGGGGAAACTCCCGCCGCTTTCATCCGTACTATAACTGCGAATGGAGAGTGAATCAGATGATTAGACAGGACCTGATCAAACGGGCGGCATGGATCCCAAAAGCGTTTCTTGAGGGGATATATACACCTATCTACGAAGCATGCAGCGATTCGTTTCGCGAGCAGCTCAGCCTGGAAGAGTTCAGTACCTTCTCCGCTCAATTTCATCAAGAGGTGAAACAATACCAGGAGCTGCCCGCCTCGATCGTGCCGTGGGGCAATGCCGTGCGCTACGTGTGGGTCGACGAGAGCGGAGAAAACGGAATGTCCGCCGCCATCGACGCAAACGGCACCATCCTCGGCCTGCGGCTCGCCCACTTGAGCCGTTTCCCGGAAACGGATGATGCACCGACCAAAGGAATCTATCAATTGCCATTCCACGGAGAGTGGTTTACGTACTGGGGCGGTGCCAATGAGCTGCTGAACTACCATTACGCCTATCCGAGCCAGCGGTACGCCTTCGACTTTCTCGTCATGCGCGACGGATACACCTATGCCGGCGATCCGCTGCGCAACGAGAGCTACTTCGCCTTCGGCCAGCCCATTCTGGCACCGGCAGCAGGAAAGGTCCTCAAAGTATCCGATGCCGTTTTGGACAATGAGCTGGTCGGCGCTGTCAATGAACGGTACGCTGCCGGCAATTTCGTCGAGATCGATCACGGCAACGGGGAGTACAGTCTGCTCGCCCATCTTCAGCACGGCTCCGTCACCTTGAAGCCGGGCGATTCGGTCGAGCAGGGACAAGTCGTAGGCCGCTGCGGCAACTCCGGTAATTCAAGCGAGCCTCACCTGCATTATCAAGTGTCGGATTCCTCCGATCTGTTGCATTCTAAGTCCTTGCCGATCCGGTTTGCCACTGTCCCGCACGTCATTCAGGGCATGACCGTACAAGGGCAAAAAAAAGTGGATGACTATGTGTAGCCGCATAGCATCCACTTTTCTCTACTCTCTTCCCCCACTCGCCAAATACGCGTAATTCACCCATACCATTTCTTCAATCCCCAGAATCTCCTTGAACAGATCAACCGAATCGTACAAGAGCGAAGCGCCTGTCTCTTCGTCCACATCGGTCAGCAGCTGCAGGTCAAACAGGGAACGCAACTGCTGCACCTGCTTGGGCCCCGCGATCCGGTTGAAGCACTGCGGCTTGATTCGGGTAATTCCTTTGCCTACTTCCCGCCGATACGTTTCCGAACGTACCACCCGATCCAAAATGTCCTCGTACTTTTGCCGCACGTCCTCGCTTTCCCCGATTCCCTCCTGCAGGTCAATCTCTGGATAGAGCCGGCCAAACTCTTCTTCCGCCATCTCTACGTCAAGCGAGTAGCTGATCGTTGCGGAGGACACCTCGTAGCCGGCATCAAACAGCCGAAACCCCCAGCCGTTGTCTTCCGCGTCGTGAAACCAGAGAAGCGGCACGAATTGCTTCGACAGCTGCAGCACAAATTGCAGGGTCGCGGACGTCTCCAGCCACTCGTCCTGCAGGAAGAAAGCGTTCCAGTCGCCGTTGACGTTTCTGTGGAAGTACGGCTGATCCGTCTTGGACAAGGCGATCCGCACTTTCGGTTCGTATTTGCGTGGATAAAGAATGCCGGTCGTGAACTCACCCATCCGATTTCCACCGCTTTCTGGAAGTTCTCCCCTATTCCTTCTCTGCTTAGTCTATTCAGGACCCGCTTGTTTTTTGCTGTGATCTTTGTCAAACGTGCTTGAATGGAGAATCGTATGGACAGCTCCTTCCGGCTTCAGCTCGGATTGGTACAAATGCACGTGCTTCACTTCCCAGCGGGGCGATTCGATGGCCAGGTACCGCTCGTTCCACTCCATCAGCGGCAAGCCGTTTCCCTGCACACGCGGGCCGCGTGCGAGCGTAATGTGCGGCTTGTACTTTTTTTGGTCGTAGCTCAAGCCTTCATGGAGGTCAAAACGCTTGCCGAGCAGAAGATGCAGCTGCTTGAGCGGATCTGTCTGGCCGCGCAAGCCAAGCCAAAGCACACGGGGATGCTCGGCATGGGGAAACGCGCCGAATCCACCTACTCGCAACGTAAACGGCTGGATGATGGCGCTGACGATGTCCATGTCCTCGCAGATGGCTGGCAGCAGTGACTCAGGTACCTCGCCCAAAAAATGCAGGGTCAGATGCAAGTTTTGCAGCGATTGCCAGCGATCGGCCGTCAAATCCTGCCTCAGCCTTTGCTGAACGTCGGCGATGTATGCAGCGGCGTGCTGCGGAATGTCCAGTGCAACGAATAGACGCATGTGCCCCCTTGTCTCCTTCCTTTGGAAATGTAGAAATCCTGGATACGCCATGCCTTTTGGCCAAGCTGCGGTTGTCCTTATACTGGATCGGCATTTGATAAATGCCTATCTGTACGAAAAAAGCTCTCCATCGGGAGAGCCTTTCTGTATTCTCGCTCCTTATGCAGCCAACATTTTACCGGTTACGATGCCCAAAACGCTTCGGACGTATTCACCGAGCCTGCCGGTACCGGGTTGATAGGAAAAGCGAATGGTCAATTCGACGTGGCCGACGTGACCCGCAGGCGGGATGTTCCAAAACAGGTCGACTTCTCCGTACAAAATTTCTTCAATGCGTTGTTTTTTTCCTTCGATGTCCAGATTCGGGTCGTGGGACAAGGAAAACTTCATCATGATCGACAAAGATTCCTTTGACGACAATACTTCGCTTGGCAAGCGCAGCTTTCCGTGGACGGCGACGACTCCTGCCTCTCCCCACAACGTATACTCCAGCAAAGCCTGAAATTGTGGGGTCACTTGCAGTTCCAAGGCAGGGAGTCCGCCCTCGATCGTAAGCCCGTGATTCGCGGCCACTTGTTCGATCTCCCCTTGAAAACGGTGAGCGCAGTCAGAAACGTATTGTAGTACATCGGGTTGAACAGCGTACATCGTTGTCACCTCTCCCCAGCAGATTATCTGTCCTACCTAAGTTCGGAATTTTCCTTGTCGTATCCTTTGTTGAAAAATGACTTATTTACCCATATTTCATCGAAGTGAAAAAAATTCCTATGAAAATTCGTTTTCACAATGTCGCCCTATTTACCGATAGGGATCGTCCATGGACGAAAACGCTTCCCGATGCAGAGCGGACAGGACCTCCTGCATTTCGTCATCCAGCTCCAAATGATAGAGTCGTCCTTTTTCATACCGCAAAATCGGGAAGGCGCCGAGCTGCAGCGGATTTGCTTCCTCGCATCGGAGAAAAGCCGGCAGGGCCATAAAAAAGCGGGAAAACGGATTCGCTTCGTCCTCCGACATGTGAATGACCTCAAACAAATGCGACAGAGACGGCGTCACCACAAGCGACAAATACGCCTCTTGCTCGGCGGCCCAGACGGTGAAAGAAGCATCTCTCACCTCGCTCCGCGAGTGCCGTCGTACGACCCAGACCGCCTGCTGCAGCGTCTTCATCAGCAGGTGCTGGGCTTCCTCCTCATCGTAGGCTGCCAGCATCCGTCGATAATCCAGGACGAAAGCCATGCCTTCCTCCGCTAACACCGACCTCGGAAGGGACGTGGCGGGTATGGACTGCATCTCTTCCTCCTTCACCTCCGCCGCTTCCGGAAGCGTTTCGGGCGTCCCTTCGTACAGGGCGCGGATCATTTCGGTCGTGCGCGCCCTTTCCTCCAGGGAGAACGTGATCGGCTCCGTGTAGATGTGTGTCAGACCGCCCTCTTCATAGGACAGGTAGTGCAGAGGAGTAAAAGGCTGGCGAAGCATGGTCTGGATCATGTGGCGCTCTTCCGCCTTGGAAATGTCGAAGCTCAAGGGAAAACCGAGCGGATGGAGCGGATCGGACAGCGTCCAGATGACAGCGAGCAGCTGGCTTTGGTACGTTTTGAACTCAACCGAGACCGCATCACGGGTCTGCTCGCTGAAAGCATCCACCGATTCGAACACGAGGTACAGCTCCGCCACTCCCTGTCCGTTCAAACGAGCGAAGTAAGGAAGGCCTTCCTCCCCCGCCAGCCTGTACAAATCATCAAATTGCTCCGGGTCCAAGCGCTCGCCCAAGGTCCGTTCGTCCGGGGAGGCAAGGGCAGGATCCGGCTGGATCAGCGGCTCGTACGCTTCCGTCATGTCGTTATCCCTCGCGTTTCCCCCACGATTTCACGAACGACCATTCGCCCATTTCCTTCAGGAGAGCCTTGTCCGTCGCATCGATATGGACAGGCGTGACTGCGATGTAACCGCTCTTGACCAGGTCGTAATCGAGCAGCTCGGCTGGCGGCTCGGCTTCCGGGTATTCCCGCATCAGGAAGTAGCCCTCTTCTTCCTTGCTGTATTTGTCTTCGTAATGGTTCAGTGACAGGGAGGCAGGCACGATGCCCTTTATCTGTGCTTGCGGCACATGCGGAATATTCACGTTCCAGAACACGTTTTCCGGCAGGACGCCTTTTTTCGCTTGCTCGGCGAATTCCCGGACTAGCGGCTGAATCATCTCGGTCACCTCGCCGTAGTTTTCCTGATCGAACCAGTTGTCGTACGAGAGAGCGACGCCCGGGACGCCGAGGATGACTGCCTCTCGAGCCCCGCTGCACGTACCCGAGTAATAAATGTCACGTCCCAGATTTGTCCCGACGTTGATGCCGGAAAAGACGATGTCCGGCTTTTGTCCGTCTTCAAAAAGCAGGTGGTAGGCCGCCTTCACACAGTCGGCGGGATTCCCGTTGATGGCCCATGCCTTGACCGGAAGACCGTAGAAGTCGCGTTCCTGCGGGTCCAATGCGCTGCGTAACGTCAAGCCGTGGCCTACGCCGCTTTTTTCTTCCTGGGGAGCTACGAGGTATATGTCCGCGCCCTCCAAGGTCAGCAGCGCTTCCGCCAGCCGCTTGATGCCCAGCGCATCAATGCCGTCGTCATTCGTGATCAAAATACGCAACATCGTTTCGTCCTCCTCATTTGCTAGATTCTCCTTATTGTACCAAAAAAGCGAAAGGACCCCAATGCAATTGGGGCCCTCTCTATTCGGCGACGATCTCGTTCCAGCGTTCCCGCCATTTGATACCGTCGATGATCCACTCTTCCACCTGCGCCTGCTTTTCCTCCGAAATGCCAATCAGGCACGCAATCCGCGCGATCTCTTTGGACTCTTTCGGAGACAGCTTGCGGTCAATCAGAGCCATGTGATAGAGCTTGCGCATCATCACCAGCTTTTCGGTTTGAGACAGATCGACCAGATCGCGGACGATGTCCTCCGGGCGCTTCGGATAATCCATGTCATCCATCAAGATTTGTCGTTCCTTCAAGGTAAAATGCTCGGAATTCACCATTTCATGAATGCGGTTCACTTCTTTATTTCCTATATAACCGTCGGCGTGACCGACGCATATCATCAAACGAATGGATGCAAACAAGATCTGTTTGTCCTTTTCCATTTTCGTATACAACACGCGTTTCCTCCTCCTACCGTCTTCTGGCTGCATATGTTCTGTTTTTCAAACGGTAAAAATCCTTTTACCTAATTATACGTTGAAAAAGGAAAGCGGTTTCACACTAATATGTGACAAATTTTTCTCGCTTTCTGACGACCATCCGAAGTCTTGTCCTGTTGCACGTTCCTTTCATCCTTTCATACCGTTGTTACATCTCTTGAAATCGCACAAAAACACGAGAATAGTCAATCCATCCGTACGAATCCAGCGAGAGCCCACAAAGGCGTGGGTGAACCTCCCTTTCAATCCGGTTCGAATACAATGGAACCAAAACATTCCGCTCGCGAAGGACGGTCAGGATTCCGTTCATCGCAGCTTGGCGTTCCTTCGCGGCAAGCTCCGCGATCATCGAGCGGCCCGCCTCATCCAGATGATGATAAATGCTCAGCGTCTCGGCAAAGACCAGCTCCAGCAAGGACAGCTCTTCCCGTTCGTCGACATTGGCGCTGTCCAAAACCAGATCGGCTCTTTGCAAAAGCTCGGGCTTCGCCAGGTCTTCGGGCTTGGCATACACGATTTCGACCACAATCCCGCTCGCCGCACATCTCTTCTGTATCCACAGCGCATCCTCCTCGTGGTCTGGATCCGGATACGTGTACATGCGCAGCGGCTCGCCCGTATAACCGCACTCCTTCGCTACCATTCCCACGTTCACGGCCACTGCTTCAGCCGCGACTGCAATAAGGCCCGCATCTCCCCAGCCTTCTACGGGATGCCGTGAGCCTTGCAGATCGGCACGCATCTCGCTTCCATCCAAAAGGCTCGCCAATGCCTGACGAAAGGCTGGCTGCTGCAATACTCCGGGCTTTCTGCCATTCAGGCTGACGTATTGAAAGCACTGTTCCCGGCGGGACAAGCCGTGCCAGTCTGGATGTCTCCGCTGCTGGGCAATTTGTGCCCTCCCGTCGTTCTCCAGGAGCTGCACTTGCTTTTTGGCGGTTTCATCCGCCAATCCAGGCACACACCACAGCTCCACCCGGTCGAGAAACGGACGCCCTGCAAAATGTGATTGGAACGCCTCGAGAACGAGCATGGAGTCGTCGTTTCGGACCACCTTGAACGGACCCGACCCAACCGGAAGAGCCGGGAACGACTCCCCCATCTCTTGGGAGTAGCCGCGAGGGACGATCGCTGCGTACTCCTTGCTCAGCGCATGGAGGAGGAGATCATCCGGGTGCTTCAACATGACTGCCACCGTATAGTCGTCCAGCGGCCGCACATCCTCGACCGTCCTGAGCAGCCAGCGATGCAAGGATGGCTTGTCCATCAGGCGGCGCAGGGAAAAGCACACATCCTCCGCCGTCAGAGGCAGTCCGTGGTGGAACAAGACCCCTTTTCGCAAGTAGAAGATCCATTGTCTGCCCGCTTCGTCGACGTCCCAGGAAAAGGCAAGCTGGGGCTCAATGGTGCGGGTGACGGGATCGAAACGGACGAGCGTATCGAAGATTTGTTTGACCAAATGCGTTTGCGAACGCAGCAAAACACTCACAGGGTCGAGCGAGCCAAAGGGGCGGTCGACGAACAAGCGAAGCGTATCGACCCGATCGCCGCCCCTCGTTCCCTTCGCGCCGCGGCTTAGTCCAAACTGGCTGCTCATCCACCGCGCGTAGCTGTCCTCAAGTCCAGGCCACCGGTTTTGATAATCCCCGATCAACTGGCGGGAGGCGTGAATCTCCCCTCTTTGCACCAGCTCCTTGGCAGTGGAAAACACCAGGTCGGACGGCCCGATGAAACACGTGAGCGACGACAGATGGCCGCGCCCCCGCCCTGGCTGCCACATGAGCCAGCCCAGGTTCTGCATTTTTTTCAAGGTCAACGTCGCATTGCGCAAGGTGCAGCAGAGAATATCCGCCACTTGGGCCAGCGATATTTCCACACGGGTACCGGGTTCGAGAGCCGGACAGCCCGTACACAGCCGCACGTATTGTTCAACCAGCTGCAAGCTCATCACCACCGATCCCCCTTTCCAAAACATGAAATTCTCGCAGGCTTAATCGTACGCTTTTTCTCCCCCTGCTGGCAACGTAAAATGGTCGAAACGTCGTTATACCCTACGCCCCAAAGAAAGGAAGCGAACCATGAACCTCTTTCCAAGAACACTCGAACGACTTTTTTCCGCCTATCCGCCGCTCCTGTGGGTCCGCCTGTTCGGAGAAACGCTCACGTCCGCTTCCAGCGCGATGATCGCCCCGTTTTTGGTCCTGTATCTCAGCGACCACCTCGGCGGCTCTGTTCCCTTGACCATGATCATCATTGGACTTCAGCCCTTCTCGGAAATTTTGCTGACCCTGCTGGCGGGCAGCGTGACCGACCGCTTCCGGCGCAAGACGATCATGCTCGTCTCCCTGCTCATACAGGGTACCGCCATGTTTGCCATGTCCTGGGCCGAGTCGATGGCAGCGTTCGCCTTTCTCTACGTGCTCAACGGGGCAGGACGCTCGCTCTTCATCCCGGCCAGCCGGGCCCATCTCGCCGATTCCATCCGGACGGATCAGATGGCGGGCGCTTTCGCCCTGCTGAGCACGGCCAGCAGTATCGGTGCCTCGCTCGGCCCTTTGGCCGGCGTACTCCTCTACCGGTACGATCCGTCACTCGCCTTTTTGTTTACGTCCTTATCCTTGCTTCTGTACGCGGCCGCTGTCTGGTGGAAGGTGCCGCACACGCGCCAGGCCATGGCGGCGGCTGAAGAGTCGCATCCCGCCTTTTCCACCCGATCGCTGCCTGCGTATCGCCCGGCTCTCGCCATCATGCTCTTGTCCTTGCCCGTCAGCCTGTTCTACGCGCAGACGGAAACCAATCTGCAGCTTCATTTCAAGGAGACGATGGCTGACTATTTGCAAACGCTGGCGACACTGGCTTCCGTAAAAGGCATCCTGCTGATTGCCCTGGAGTTTTGGTTGGTCAAATGGACTCAGCATCTGCCCGCCAGGCTGCTCGTCTCGGGCTCGTACCTTTGTTTTGCGGCTGTCGCGATCGGATACGCCCTGTTCGACACACTCCCGGCTCTCCTGGCCTTGCAGCTCGTCTGGGTCGTAGGAGAGAGCATCGGGCTGACGCAGCTGTTGACCTTCGTCTCCCGCATCGCTCCTCCGTCCATGCGAGGCCGCTACTACGCCATTACCGGCACGCACTGGGATATCTCCCGCACATGCGGGCCGTTGCTCGGGAGCTACGTCCTGCTCCATTTCGGCGGAAGCGCGCTGTTTGCCATCGTCGCGCTGGCGCTTCTCGTCGGCAGCATGGCGATCTACGCCTACCTGCGTCAAAAAGAAAAAGCCTTCCCGTTAAAACAGGAAGGCGGTTTTCACTAACCACTAGCTGAGCAAGAAGCGGTCTTCGTTTAAACTCTCTCCGCCGCGGGCTGTTTCAAAGGCGCGCAGCAGGTCCTGCGGTTTCATCGTGCGTTTTTTCTCATCCGGGATATCGAGGATGATGCCCCCGTCATGCATCATCAGGAGCCGGTTGCCCATATTCAGCGCCTGCTCCATGTTGTGGGTGACCATGATCGTCGTCAGGTTGTGACGCTCCACGATCTTCTCCGTCAGCTCTACAATCAGCTGCGCACGCTTAGGGTCCAGCGCTGCGGTATGTTCGTCAAGCAGCAGGATCTTCGGCTCGGTAAACGTCGCCATCAGCAGGCTGAGCGCTTGCCGCTGTCCGCCCGAGAGAAAGCCCACTTTTGTCTTGAGGCGATTCTCGAGCCCTTGGTCCAGCTGCTTCAGCTGCTCGCGGAACAGCTCCCGCTTCTGATTGTTTACTCCGAAGGACAGTGTGCGGCGCTTCCCTCTCCCAAGCGCGATTGCCAGATTTTCTTCGATCGTCATATTGGGAGCGGTCCCCGCCATCGGATCCTGGAAGACGCGACCGATCAATCCGGCTCGCTGGTGCTCGCCCATGCGGGTCACATCTTTTCCGTCGATACTGATGCTGCCTCCATCCGGCAGCATTCCGCCGGAGATGATGTTCATCAAGGTGGATTTCCCGGCCCCGTTACTTCCAATGACAGTGATGAAATCACCCGGCTTCACGTTCAGATTCACGTTGCGCAGGGCGATCTTTTCGTTTACCGTTCCTGCGTTGAATATTTTATGGACACCAGAAATGTTAAGCATCGCCGCTTCCTCCCTTCACCGCGCGAACCGCCTGCTTCTTCCACACGCCCTTGGCGATGGTCGGTACAGTCAGCGCGACAATGACGATCAGGGCCGTAATCAGCTTCATGTCAGACGGATTGAGCCCCGCCTGCAAAGCCAAGGCGATGACCATGCGGTACACAATCGACCCGAGTATGACGGCCAGCGTCGCCCGGAAAATGGAGGAGCTTCCAAACAGTACTTCCCCGACAATAACAGAAGCCAGACCGATGACGATCATCCCGATCCCCATGCCGACGTCAGCAAAGCCCTGGTATTGGGCGACCCAAGCGCCGGATACCGCGACCAGCCCGTTGGACAGCGCAAGGCCTACGATGGTAGTCGTGTCCGTATTGACCCCAAAGCTGCGGATCATTTTCGGATTGTCGCCTGTCGCGCGCAAGTCCAGTCCCAAGTCCGTGTGCAGGAACCAGTCGATCACCAGTTTGAGCACCAGTACCCCTACCAGGAATACCATAGCCGCACCGGTCAAAATCGTCACCCCGCCTACCGCCAGATCCGGAACACTCAGATCTTTCACGTAGGTGAACAGCGTGTCTTCCCGCAAGAGCGGCAAATTCGCTTTGCCCATGATACGCAGGTTGACCGAGTACAGCGCAATCATCGTTAAAATCCCCGCCAGCAGGGCGTTCACTTTTCCTTTGGTATGCAGAACGCCGGTAAAGGCCCCCGCCACACAGCCGACCAGAAAAGCCAGCAGCGTAGCCAGATAGGGATTCGCGCCATCGATGATGAATTTCGCCGCGATCGCGCCACCCAAGGCGAAGCTTCCGTCAACGGTCAGGTCAGGGACGTTGAGAATGCGGAAGGTCAGATAAACGCCCAGAGCCAGTATTCCGAATAAGAGACCCTGTTCGATCGCTCCCATTATTGCCAGATTCATAGAAGAAGTCCTCCTGTTGCTGCGTGTATTACTCTACCACTTCTCCAGCGCGGTCGAGCATTGTTTGCGGAATGGTCACTCCCATTTTCTCCGCTGCTTTTTTGTTCAATACCAGTTTCATATCCGCCTGCATTTCGACAGGCATATCGCCCGGCTTGGCTTCGCCCTTCAAAATTTTCACAGCCATGTCAGCCGTTTGCGCACCAAGCTTGGTGTAGTCGATTCCGTATGTCGCGATTGCGCCGCTCTTCACGGAGTTTTCTTCCCCTGCGATGACCGGAATCTTTTGCGCTTCCGCTACGCCGAGGACGGCAGCGATCGAAGAGACGACCATGTTGTCAGTCGGGATGTAGAACGCATCCACTTTGCCGACCATGGATTCAGCCGCTTGCTTCACTTCCGTAGCGCTCGTGATGGCAGCTTCCTGAATCGTCAGGCCCAGTTTGTCGGAAACGGCTTTCGCTGCATCCACCTGCACCTTGGAGTTTACTTCGCCGGAGCTGTAAATAACTCCTACCGTTTTGGCATCCGGCTTCAGTTCTTTGACCAGCTTGAGCTGCTCTTCCACCGGGTTCATGTCGGAAGTCCCCGTCACGTTGCCTTCCGGCTTTTCCATCGACTTGACGAGTCCCGCTTCGACCGGATCGGTAACCGCCGTGAACAGGATCGGAATGTCTTTGCTCGTCTGCGCCGCCGCCTGAGCCGTCGGCGTGGCGATCGCCAGCACCAGGTCTACTTTGTCCGCCTCAAATTTTTGCGCGATGGAGATCGCCGTGTCCATGCTTGCTTGCGCGGATTTCACGTCAATTTTGACTTGCTTGTCTTTCTCGTAGCCTTGCTTCGCCAGTTCCGCGATGAAACCTTCGCGTGCTGCGTCCAAGGCAGGGTGTTCGACGAATTGGGCGATCCCGATGGTCAGCTGCTTGTCAGACGCAGGAGCCTGCCCTGTGTTTGCTGCCGGCGCCGGGCTTTGGTTGTTGGCCGGAGTGGCGCTTTGCTGTCCACACGCGGTGACGGACAAAAGCAGCAAAGGAAATAAAAAACTTTGGATCATTCTCATTGATCTCTTTTGTTTGAACATTTGATAAATAACCCCCTCAAAAAATTTTTTCTAATTTTATCATGTCTAAAACATTTTTAAAAGAAGAAAAAAGAGAGCAAGAAGCCCTCTTTTCACTTGATGATTTCTTTCGCCTGTTGTTTGAGCTCCTCTGGTATCGCGAGGCCAAACTTCTGGGCTGCCGTTTCATTGATGTACAAGTCGGCCTGCTTGGAAATCTCAACAGGGGTATCGGCTGCTGCTTGTCCTTTCAGCACGCGCGCAGCCATTTCACCGGTCTGCTTGCCCATGCCGTAGTAATCGATCCCGTAAGTGGCGACGGCTCCGCGCTTGACCGTGTCGGTATCCGATGCGAATACGGGAATTTTGCTTTGTTCGGCTGCGCCCAAAACGGCTTCGAAGGAAGATACGACGGTGTTGTCGATTGGTATGAACAACGCGTCGGTCTTCGCCGTCAGCCCGCTTGCCGCCAATTGCACTTCGGACAACTGCGAGATACCTGCCTTGACGATTTCCACGCCTTCCTTGCTCGCTGCGGCTTCCAGATCCTTGACTTGCACCTCGGAGTTCACCTCGGAAGTGGTATAGATCACGCCCAGCTTTTTCAAGTTCGGCAAGAATTTTTTAATAAGTTGTAGTTGTTGTTCCATCGATACTTTATCTGAGGTACCGGTCACATTGCCGCCCGGTTTTTCCAGGCTGTTGACCAGCTGTGCCGAAAGCGGATCGGTCACGGCACTGAATACGACAGGCTTGTCAGTAATCGCTTTTGCTGCTGCTTGAGCGGATGGCGTCGCGATCGCCACGACCAAGTCCTTCTTGTCACCCGCGTATTTTTGCGCGATGGAAACGGTGTTGTTCATATCCCCATGGGCGTTTTGGAAATCGACCTCCAGATTTTTGCCTTCTTCGAATCCGGAATCCTTCAATCCGTCCAAAATCCCTTGGTGAATGGCATCCAGAGCCGGATGCTCCACGAATTGCGTCAATCCCAGCTTGACAGTCTGTCCTTGCCCGCCGGCATTGGCTGCTGTGGCTCCTTCCGTTTTTCCACCTGTTTGGTTGCCGCATGCTGCCAAAGAAAATGCCAGCAACGCGGTCAGTCCCATACTGACTGCTCGTCTCATCTCAACTTCCTCCTCTAGGCTCTGCTTCGCTACTTTCTGCTTACGACTATTCTACTAGCTGATTGCAAACTTGTGACTTATTATATCATATTCATTCGGAATGAGAAGTTTTTTTCATCAATATTTTTATCGTCGGAAAACTAGAAAGAATTGTAATGTCGGTTGGATATATATTTGTTATTTATATTTCTGCAAACAAAAAAGCAGCGATGTCCCTAATCAGGTGTCCACCACTGCTTCCTCTGCCGGCAGCTTTTTGACGATGACGCGTGTAATCCGGTAATGGTCCACTTCTCCGACGATGAATTGGTAGTTGGCTTCCCGTATCATATCCCCTACCCGCGGCGGGTGATCCAGCTGCATGTAGATCCATCCGGCAAGCGTATCGACCTCGCTCGATTCCAGATCGATGTCCAAGTAGTCGCTGGCTTCTTCCAACAGCATGCGTCCGTCGAGGGAAAGGATGTCGTCCCTGCGCTCCACTTCCGGCCTTTCGTCGTCGAATTCGTCCTGGATGTCGCCGACGATCTCTTCCACGATGTCCTCCAGTGTGACCAGTCCCGCTGTGCCCCCGTACTCGTCAATGATGATCGCCATCTGTCCCCGCTGTTTTTGCAGCATCGTAAGGAGGCGGCTGATGGAGATCGTCTCGGGAACCGTCAAGACCGGACGCATAAGCGCTACGAGGTCTCGCTTTTCCCCTTCCAGTAGACCCGTCAGCATGTCCTTGATGTGGAGGCTGCCTACGACGTGATCCTTGTCGCCATCGACGACCGGATAGCGCGTATACCGTCCGTTTTGCACCAGCGTCACGTTTTCCTCGAACGGATCGCGAATGTTGAGCACCACCATGTCGGTACGCGGCACCATGATCTCCCGCGCCATCGTTTCCGAGAAGTCGAAAATATTGTCCACCAGCATCATTTCCGTGTTGTCGATTAGCCCGCTTTTATGGCTCTCGTTGACCAGGATGCGGATTTCTTCCTCGGTGTGGGCTTCCTGATGCGGCTCCATCGAGATGTGAAACAAACCTAAAAAAGCGGATGCCGATCGGTTCAGAAGGGCGATAAACGGATACATGACTTTGTGAAACCACATGATCGGCTTCGCTACCGTGAGCACAATCATTTCGGTCTTCTGGATCGCCAACGACTTGGGGGCCAGCTCGCCCATCACGATGTGCAGGAAGGTGATGACGCAAAAGCCGATGATGACCGAAATGCTGCTGACCAATGTCTCATTAAAGCCGAAATAGCGAAAGACCGGATGCAAAAGCCTGGCAACGGCTGGTTCCCCCAGCCACCCGAGCCCGAGCGATGCGAGCGTGATGCCCAATTGGCATGCGGACAGGTAAGCGTCCAGATTGTGCAATACCTTGTCAACATAGACAGCTCGTTTGTCCCCCTCCGCTACCAATTGGGCGATTCGCGACTCCCTTACCTTGACGACAGCAAATTCGGTCGCCACGAAAAATCCATTGAGGAGCACGAGGAGCACGACAAGCCCCAAGTTCAACCAGGTCCCCGCCATTCCCATGACCCCGCCTTCCTTTCCGTCGTACTTTGGGTTATTGTTTCCCAGGCCAGGACAAATGTTACCTGTCTGTTTTTCTTTCTTTTCCCGATTGTGATACCATGGTTCTGTATGAATATGTCGCTCGTGAATGAGGTGAGTACCTTGTCCTACCGTCCCGATCTGCCCATGATTGTGCAAAGCGACCGGACGATTTTGCTGGAGACGCAGCATCCATCCTATATGGAAGCGAGACAAGCCCTGCACGGCTTTGCCGAGCTGATCAAAAGCCCGGAGTACATGCACACGTACCGGATCACTCCGCTGTCGCTGTGGAATGCGGCGGCTGGCGGAATGACGCACGATCAAGTGCTGGATACGCTCAGCTCGTACAGCAAGTACGGCGTGCCGCCGACAATCGTGGGGGAAATCGCGGAAACGATGGGCCGCTACGGCCGCATCCGCCTGGAAAAATCCGGCGAGGACCTGGTCCTGACCAGCAGAGATCCGCTGATTCTGACGGAGCTCACCTCGTACAAATCCATCCAGCAACTGCTGGAACGACCGCACGAGAACGGATATGTGATCAAAAACTACGCGCGAGGGCTCATAAAACAGGAGCTGGCCAGACTCGGCAATCCTGTCCAGGACATGGCCGGCTACACGGAGGGCGAACCCTGTCCCGTCCGCCTGCGCGAGACGACGACTGCGGGCCGCCCATTTGCCCTCCGCCCCTACCAGATGGAAGCGGTCGACGCCTTCTATTCGGGAGGCTCCGCGACGGGAGGCAGCGGCGTTCTGGTCCTGCCTTGCGGTGCGGGAAAGACTGTCATCGGGCTCGGGGCGCTATGCCAGCTGCAGACGGCGACGCTCATCCTGACCACGAACACCACGTCCGTGCGTCAATGGATTGCAGAACTGATGGATAAAACCGATCTGGACCCATCCATGATCGGAGAATATACAGGAGATCGAAAGGAAGTAAAGCCGGTCACGGTGGCTACCTATCAAATTTTGACCCACCGACCCAGCTCGGAGGATGAATTTCCTCACATGAAACTCTTTTCAGAGCGAGACTGGGGGCTTATTATTTACGATGAGGTGCATTTGCTGCCCGCTCCGGTTTTCCGCGTGACCTCCGGCATTCAAGCCACGCGGCGGCTGGGTTTGACAGCCACGCTGGTGCGGGAAGACGGGCGCGAGGAAGACGTCTTTACGCTGATTGGTCCGAAAAAATACGAAGTCCCCTGGAAAGCGATGGAGGAGCAAGGGTGGATCGCTGAAGCCCACTGCCGGGAAATCCGCCTGCCTTTCGAACCGAAGTGGCGGGAAGCCTACGCGCGTGCCACGGCTCGGCAAAAGTTTCGCATTGCTGCGGAAAATCCACGGAAGCTGGAGGTCGTCCGCTATTTGCTGGAGCGCCATCCGCAGGACCAGGTCCTGATCATCGGCCAATATGTGGACCAGCTCGACCAGATGGCGGAAGCCCTGCAATTGCCGCTCATCACGGGGAAAGTACCGGAATCGGAACGGCAGCAGCTGTACGAGCAATTTAAACAAGGAAAAATCAAGCGCCTCATCGTCTCCAAAGTCGCAAACTTCGCTGTGGATCTGCCCGATGCCAACGTGGCGATCCAAATATCCGGGACATTCGGCTCCCGGCAGGAAGAAGCCCAGCGGCTTGGGCGAATCCTCCGCCCCAAGGCTGAGGAGAACAAGGCGCATTTTTATACGCTGGTGACACGGGATACGCGTGAGCAGGAGTTTTCACTGCATCGCCAGCTTTTTCTCGTGGAACAAGGCTATCCATACGATATTATAGAAATGGAAACGCTGGTCTGAAACGTTTCGTGGAAGACCAGCGTCTCATAGAGGGAAGGGAGGCCGGAGATTCAATGCAATCCGACGCCGAAATCATTCAGCGGATTCTTCAGGGCGACATCGAAGGGTATCGCGACCTCATCCAACGATACCAGCATATGATCTACGTTTTTATCTACAAGATGGTAAACAATCGCTCCGATGCGGAGGATCTCACCCAGGAAGTATTTGTCAAAGCGTACGAGAAACTGTCCACCTTTCGCGGAGACAGTCAATTCTCCTCTTGGCTGCACACGCTCGCCAGAAACAAGAGCATCGACTTCTTGCGGCGCCGCAAGTTTCACGATTCTGACGAGCAGCTGGCATACGTGCCTTCCAGCGCCAGGGATGAATCCCCGCAAGAGTCGCTCATGAACAAAGAACAACGGCGTGAAATCGAAGAGGCATTCGCTTTGCTGTCGGATTCTTACCGGGAAGTTATCGTGCTTCGTTGCACGCATGAATATCCGTTCGAAAAAATCGCTTCGCTCCTCGGCATTGCCGAGTCGACCGCCCGCGTCCGATACCTGCGCGCTCGCCAGGAACTCGCAAAATTGTTAACCCGCAAGGAAGGGGGGCTCGTACATGAACTGCCAGGCATTTAGAAAAGCATGGTTAGAAGATACGGACAGTGATGTGTTCTCTCATATAGAAACCTGTGAAGATTGCATCGCATGGATCGAAAAACAAATGACAACGGACGAGGAGGTGCAGTTCTTGAAAGAGGTTCCGCTGCCGCAAGCGAACCTGGAGGAGAGAATCATGCAGGCCATCTATGAGAGCGCCGAAAAAGGCACCCCACCTCACGCCGCTGCCCAATCGCTGGAGCCGCCGACACCTTTAAGCAGCAAGCGCCGGACCAAAGGCTTCCCTTCATTCGCCTGGGTCAGCGCAGCTGCCGTCCTGCTCGCGGTAGGCTTTGTCGGATATCAGCAGCTTCAATCGAATGATTTGCAGCAAGTAGCAGGACAGGCACAGGACATCGCGACCGGAGCAAGCGCACCGAGCGAGCCCTTTGCACTGAACCGAGCTACCGAATCAAAAGAGGCCGCAGATGCTCCTGCGTTGAGTCCGAAAGCGTCGACGTACCAGGGAACACCAGCGGCCGGCTCCACTGAGCAATCGCAGTCGCAGCAACAGGCAGCAGCCACTTCCGGCCCCGCGGCTCAGCCGAAGGCCCCGACGACGGAAGCACCTGCCACCAACGCCCGTACAGAAATCGCGATAAACACGCAGACGCAACCCAGGAGCGCTACTCCACCAGCGAGAAGTGCCGTCACGGAGTCCCATCCCGCCGCACGGAATGCCAGCGCGAATGCCCCCGTTGCCGTAACCGGGCAAAAAGCGGCGACAAACGCTCCTGCTGCTGCGGCGAAGGCAAAGGCCGATAGCGCTCCGGCAACCGAAGACGCGAAAGCCGCAGCTGCTGCCGACAACGATCAGCCAGTCTACGCTTTGACTTCTCAAGCTTTGACGGACACCACCCCTGAAGCCGAAGCGAAAGCGTTCGTGGGGCCACCTGTGCAAAAGGCGGCGATTACGCTCTCTACGTTTTCGGATACCCAGACGGCTGTACAAGCGTCTGACATGCCTGTTCCGATTCTCGCCCAACCGGCAAGCGGCTTTTCGGTCTCCGATATTTCCGTCCAGTACGAATCCGAGACCAGTCAGAAGGTGACCAGGCTCACTGCCGATTACAAGCGCAACCAGAGCTGGATCAAAATCGATGTCGTCCGAAACACGCACGGCAAACGCAGTCTTTCCATCCCCGGTACCTTTACGGCTACACAGCTGTTTACGGTGGGGGGAGAACAAGCGATTGGCGTATCGTTTGACCAAAAAGGAACGAAAGAGTCAACTGTCGAGCATGCGGTCCACTTCAACGCACAGCCCGACAATCAATCGCTGTACGTCGTCATCACCGCTCACGGGATCGGACTGGATGAGCTGATCGAAGCGACGAAGCAAATAACCTGGGAATAAACGTCACACAAGGCGAAAGGACACGGCGGTGCAGCATCGGCAGCCCGCGTGTCCTTTTTCTTTTTGCGTCACTCTTTAATCAACCGCGCCGCAGCCCCCAATAATCGGAATCTCTTTCGCCTCGACTTTCTCCGGTGTGGTGAGCTCGATTCGAATTCCGCTCGGCTCGTAGCAGAACAAGGCGATGGATCCTCCCTCCTGCCCTTTGACCCCGATTCCGCCAAACTGCAGACGGACTTTGCGCTGCTTCATCCGTTCTTCGATTTGACGCAGCACGGCTACCGAGGGTACGGACAGGGCGAGATGATGCATCCCTGCCACGCTCACCGTCGCTTCCCGTTCCGCCGTCTGCCACAGCGTGATCATCGTCACCCCATCCGTCACATAAGCATGGTGCCCGGCCTCGTATTGCAGCCGTTCAAACTCCAATATCTCCGTAAAAAAATCCATGCTCGCCTCCAAATCAGTCACACTCAAGCCTACATGATTCACTCCGTGAGTCAGTGCCATCGTTCTCCCTCTCCTTTTTCCTTTTTACGCGCGGGTCAGTCTTGGTATCCGCGCCGAGCAATTCCGGTACACTTCTTCGACCGTTACCTGGACCACCTGGATGCTGCCGGGGAAGTGACGGCAGAGCTCCGGATCGTCTTTGACCTCGGCCCTGCCATTGATCCGCAGCCGCTGCTGATGTTCAAAGTCGATGAACAGCATGCCGATATTCGGGTTTTCGATCAGGTTGCCCAAGCTTTGAAAGGCTCCATTGCCGGGATAATCGGGGAAGAGCAGCGTTGTCTCGTCCAGCACTTTTACTGCGGGGGAACCGCCGCGAAAGCTGCAATCGCAATTCCCTTCCCGGTCCGCCGTAGCAATAAAAAAGAACTCCATCGCTTCTACGTAGCGCCTCAGCAGATCCGTCAGTTTTTGCCCGACGCGGATTCCATTTGTTTGGAACTTTTCCCGCAAAAATTGCTCGCCGCTTTGTTCCATACCCGCCACGCCCTTTCATAACCTTTATTTTTGAGTTTTAATGGTTATAGAATACTCGATGTTCCAAACCTTGTAAATACATTTTTAACGGTTATAATAAAATGTGAGGTGAATCGATATGGATAGCCATCGCTGCACACTTGGCGGAGCGATTTGGATCAATTTGGCCAATACAATCAACAAAAGGCGCGTGGATAAACTCGATGAGCCCGCCAGCGTCATGTTCTGGCTCCAGGAAAACGGACTTCTGCGCGAGAGCGACCGTCTCGTGCTGGAGAGTGAACCACGCCTTCTGGAAGTCACGGAAGTCCTTCGCTCTCTGCGGAATCTATGCCTGGACGTCCTCTCGGAACTGGAACACGAGATTGCCCCGACTACCGTGAAACGTTTGCATGAAATTGCGGAAAACATCCAGGTGCGGCTGACCCTCTCCTCCTCACACGGCCTTCTCAAACTGGAGCACGAGGGGGCTACTACGGAAGATCACCTCTCCTATCACGTGATCTCTTCCATGGTCCAGACGCTGCAGACAGTGCCAAAGGAGCGGATTCGCACCTGTGAGCATGAAGAGTGCATCTTGCACTTCATCGACACGTCCAAGTCGGGCAGAAGGCGCTGGTGCAGCATGGAGACGTGCGGAAACCGCCACAAGGCCGCCGAGTTCTATGCGAGGAAAAAGCAGAAGAATGGATAAAAGCAGCCCTCATCTTTTCATTCCCTTTATTGCCTGAAATTGGTATCATTTGGTAGGGAGGGATTGATGATGACCGGATTTGCCAAAGTATTCTGGGGACTGATGCTCGTATTCCTGGACATTCGCATGAACCAATTTGACATTCTCCCGGATTTGCTGGGTTATATTCTGGTATACGCTGGTCTCAGCGGACTGTCCGGGCTGCACGAGCATTTTCGCAAGGCGAAAGCCTTTTGCATTCCGCTGCTTATCATCTCCATTTTCGAATTGCTGTCATTTCGGCTACGGTTTGAAATCACTGTGGATACGGCTGTCACGCCAGTCAGTTTTGTCGTCATCCTCATGACCATCGCTTTTTCGCTTTTGGATTTGTTCATGATCTACCACTTGTGCAAAGGCATTGGATGCCTCGCGAAGCAGGCTGGAGCCTATCCGCTGGAGGAGAAGGCACGGCAGCGCTGGACGTACTATTTGTGGATCGCGATCGTGATGACGCTTTTCCCGTTTCTGGCATTCACCGGTGCGATCAACGTCCTGATCCTGATCTTCATTCCGTTTTTCGTCGCCAGTCTGATCGTTTTTCTCCTGATCCTGCTTTTGGTACGGGAAGCTGACCGAATGCTTCCTCCTGCCGTGCAGACTGAATGAAACCGCCCATAAAAAAACCCGCCTTTGCATGCGAGATGCAAAAGCGGGTTTTCGTTTTCAGGAAGTAACATCCCTTCGGATGAATACCGTGTACGCCACGATCAAAGCGGCCACTGCCCAGACTGTCAGCACTGTCAAGGAAAACGGCAATGTCATTCCTTTGATCGGCGGCAGCGTGCCGTTCAAGTAATCCGTCAGCTGCAGGTTGACGACAAACAGGTATTTGGACGACTCCCAGGACGAAGCCATCTGGGTCAAAATCGTCCCGCTGATCAGCGCGGCCATCATGATGCCCATCCCCGCCGCTGCACTCCGCACGAGGACCGAAACCATGAACGTAACCGTCCCGACCACGACGCAGACAAACCAGCCGAGGCCGTACTGCAGGAGCAGAAATTGCCATTGCGGCAGCATGAAGGCTCCGGACGTCTGCAGCTCTCCTCCCGTCACCTCAAAGCCGGTCAAAATCGGCAGCGTCCAGCCCGAATACCCGAACACCACCCCTGACATCGCATAGGCCAATAGCAGCGTCATCAACACCGTGAGCGAGGTGAACAGCAGCAAGGTGATGTACTTGCTCGTCAACACCTTCCACCTGCGGACGGGTCGGGTCAGCAAAAGCTTGATCGTCCCTTCGCTAAACTCGGCCGAGACCAGATCCACTGCCAGCACGACGATGATCATCGGCAAAAACATGGAAACCGCCTGGTCCATGAAACCTCTGGCAAAAGTCGGTCCTCCCGGTGCCATCGGGTTGATGTCGTGATCCAGGTAATACTGCTGCTGCTGGATCTGCACCTTGATGAAGTCGCGCCATTCGTCGGGGAGGCGGCTGGACGCAAGCCGGTTTTGCATGTCGACGATCTTCTGGGTCAGGAGCGGCCGCCAATCCGTCGTGCCCATGCGCTCCTGGGCCGTGATGACCGACCGGTATTGAGCGTAGGTAAAAATCGGGATGAGAATGGCCAGAATGAGCACGACGACGAGAAAGCGCCTTCGCCTGAGCAGTTTGACCGTCTCATTTTGCACCAGTCCCAGCATGCTTTGTCCCATGATCCGCACCTCCTTTGGTCAAGGTCAGGAACAAGTCCTCCAACGTTACCGTTTTTGTCGCAATGCCCATGACGGGGATGCCTGCATGCACCAAGGCTTCATTGGCCTCGCTGACGCGCTCTACCTCCATCCGGCACTTCAGCCGCTCCATGTCTGTTTCCCACACTTCCGTGACGAAAGGGATCCCTTTCAGGACCTCGACCGCCTTTTTCCGATATTGCGGCTCGATCGTCCAGTCTACCCGATCGGCGAACTGCGCCATCAGCTCTTTTACCAAACCGACCGACACGACCTGCCCCTGATTGATGATCGCCACGCGGTCGCACATCATCTCGATCTCGCTGAGCATGTGACTCGAGATGAACACCGCGAGCCCTTCCTCCTCCGCCAGCCTGCGGATGAACTGGCGCAGCTCGCGAATGCCAGCGGGATCAAGCCCGTTGGTCGGTTCGTCGAGGATGAGGATCTTGGGACTGTGCAGGAGAGCCTGAGCGATTCCCAGCCGCTGCCGCATGCCGAGCGAATACGTCTTCACCTTGTCGTCAATCGCCCTCTCCAGATCGACGAACCGCACGATTTCCTCGATCCGCTCCCGGGAGATGCCGCCGCTCATCCGGGCGAATTGCTCCAGATTTTCCCGCCCCGTCATAAATTTGTACAGCTCCGGATTTTCCACGATGCACCCTACCTGGGCGATCGCCTCGGGGAATTGGTTAATCAAGGAGATCCCCCCGATCCGGACCTCTCCTCCATCCGCCGCCGCCAGCCCGACGAGCATGCGGATCGTTGTGGTTTTTCCCGCACCGTTCGGTCCCAGGAATCCGAATACTTCCCCTGCAAACACATCAAACGTAATATCGTGAATGATCGGCTTTCCCCCGATCTTTTTGTGCAAACCTCTTACCGACAGTACGGTTTCAGCCAACTAGCGACCCTCCTGTTCAATAGCCGTCCCATTGCCTGACGCGGGCGTTCCGTTTATGGTACACTGACAAAAGATGTCCATCCACATTATACCACGCAGGTCTACTCAACATCGAATAGGAGGAGGATCCGATGCGCATATCCGGACAAATGCTCTGGCGCACGGCAGGTCTCTTGTCTTTCGTATCCTTTTTGCTGTTTGCCACGGGCTTTGTCCTCGCCCTGAACCCGCAGCAGCTGGCTCCGACGAAAGCGACGGCGCCTTCCCGAACACCTGAATCGGCCGCTCCGCCCACTGAGGGTATCCAAAAAGTCGTCGCCCTCGGCGATTCCCTGACGCGAGGTGCAGGCGACGCCAACGGACAAGGCTACGCCGGTCTGGTTCGCCAGGCGTTGGAGAAAAAAATCGGCAAGCCGGTTACCTTCTCCAACCTGGCGATCAACGGCCAAGAGTCGCCCGAGCTGGTCAAGCAGCTATCCCAGGAGCAAGTCAAAAAGCAGCTGGCCGAAGCCAACCTTGTATTGTTTACGATCGGCGGCAACGACCTGTTCAGTCAGTCCGGCGGCCTGTATACCATTGATCCACAAAAATTGGCCGCAGCTACAAAAGAGCTCACGGCCAATTTTGAGGAAGTGATCCGGCAAATCCGAGCTGTCAACAAGCAGGCGACGATCCTCTACCCGTCGCTGTACAATCCGTTTGGCGACACCGAGGCTGCCGCCGAAACCGTACAGCCTGTGCTGGACTGGAACGACACCGCAGCCCGGATCGCCGCGAAATATCCGCATGTCATCGTCGTACCGACGTATGATCTATTTGTGAACAAAGAGAAAACGTACCTGTATACCGACCATTTCCACCCGAACGCTGCCGGCTATGCCCGCATCGCGGACCGGATCCTGCAAGCGCTAGAGTGAGTCGACCCGAGCGTAGTTGATCGACTTGCCGTTCGCAAGGATATAGGCCCTCTGTCCCGCCCACTGAAAGGCGCTGCTGAGCAGGGAGAACGCAGCGACGGTGAGGAACAAGGTCATGCCTCCGTACTGGGCAAGCAGAATGCCGCCAAGCCAGGGGCCTGCGAATTGCCCCAGGTTGCTGAAGCTTTTGGCACCGTAGTAGCTGCCTCGCATACCCTCGGGGGCCATACGGTCGATCAGCACATCACCCGACGTAAAGGTGAGGATTTCCCCGAAGGTAAAGAATACCATGGCGATGATAAAGACGATCCAGGAGCCCGCGAAGGCGTACCCCACGTCGCCGATCGCATACATGACGTTCCCGACCACGATTGCGGTGAGGGGCGTCTTTTTTTCTGCCCATGCCGTCAAAGGAAGCTGCATCACGACGACGACGATGGCGTTGATGCTCATCAGTATCGCAAACAGCTCCGTTCCGCTCACGACCGTCATTTCGGCGTATTTGGCCAGCGTCGAAGACATTTGCGAGTAGCCGATCGCCCCCAGCATTCCCGCCACCATGTACAGGCGGAACGCTTTGTCGTTCACCACGACGTTGAATGCCCTTCTGAATGTCACATGCTCTTTCTTCTGTCCTTCGATTTTCTTGATGCCGAACTTGTTCAGAAGCCCCTGCAAGCTGACGACGTAAATCAGGTAGATCAGCGCGGTGATCATGAACGGCAGCGCCACCGAGGTCTTCGCCAGTACCGCTCCTGCGATTGGCCCCACTGCTACCCCGACGTTGATGGCCGTATAGCGCAGGCTGAACACCCGAAAGCGCTTCTCGGGTGGAGTCACATCCGCCATCAAGGCCTGGGAGACCGGCTCGTAAAACGAACGACAGAGACCGCCCGCCATGTTCAGAATGAGCAGTACCATCGGATTCTTGCTGAGGGCAAATCCGACAAACACCAGCGTCCAGACGTACAAGGCTCCGATCATGACCCGCCTTCGCCCGATCCGGTCGGACAAGGTCCCGGCGATAAAGCCCCCCAAAGTCCCGGCCAGCGGACCCGCCCCAATCGTCAGGCCGATCGTCGCCAAATCCATATCCGTGTTGTTGGATAAGTAAAGAAATAAAAACGGCATGCTCATGGAGCTGGCCGCCCTGACAAAAACGGTCCCGATCACCAGCGACCAGACGATCGGGTGAAACTCCTTCAACAGCGACAAAACCCTACTCATGATCTCTCTCTCCTCGACAACTGTTCTGCGCTGGATGCCCGCCAGAACAGACGCTCTGTGTTTTCCCCATTGTAGAGAGGAGATACGCGTTCGTCAATCAGCATTCAAAATTTTTGGATTATGAAAAATTTCTATGAGCCTCTCCAATCCTTCGATAACGAATCCAATCGAAGCTAGAAAACCTGGCTGCGCCATGCCATTTGCCGGAGCCACGGCTGCTTATCTATACAAAAAAACCGGGCAAATGCCCGGCTTACAGTTCTACATCAAGATGCTCGACGATCTCGCCCTGCTCGTTCCACTTTACGACGCGGTAAATGGCGTCGTGGTAAAACGTGAAGGACGCTCCTTGTGCGATTCCGCCCTTGATCCACTTTTCTTTGGCAAAAATGGAGGTCATCGGGTAATCGTCGTACGCCATCACCCACAAGGGATTTTGGTGGGCATGGGTTGGCATGATGTCTGCGAGGTGCAAAGCGATCTGTCCTTCGCTCTCCATCCGCACGACGGCATGTCCCTGGCTATGCCCTCCCGTATGGTGCAGCGTCATTCCCGGCAGTACTTCATGCTCCTCGCCATACGTTTGCACCTGGCGCTCGATCGGTCTCCAGTTTTCTTCCCAGTAGGTGTTGCGCGAGCGGATATTGGGTTCCCGCATCTCCGCCCACTCCTGCTCCTGGACGAAAATCACCGCACGCGGGAACGTCGGTACGAGCTTTCCGTCCTGCCACGTAACCAGGCCATTGCAATGGTCGTAGTGCATATGAGTCATGACCACGATATCGATGTCATCTGGCGTCAGTCCTTTTGCCGCAAGCGATTCTACAATTCGGGACTCCTCGGCCAACCCGAAGTTGCGCTTCTGCTTGTCCGTCAAGCGGCCATTCCCCATGCCTGCTTCGATCAGAATACGCTTGCCGTCTGCCTCTACCAGGATCGGGTCTGCACGCAGCGGAATTTGATTCAGCTCATTGTTCGGGTACTTGCGGCTCCACAGCGGTTTCGGAACGACGCCAAACATCGCTCCGCCATCCAGTTGGGTGAGGCCTCCCTGCAACCAGGTCAAGTGAAAAGCTCCCAGTTTCCATTCGTTCAATTTCATACTAGTCCCCTCCTAGCCGCCGAGTATATCCCCCCTACAAGTGGGGGTGACACAAAAAAAGCACTCCGTCAAGAGTGCCTTACTGCTTCTCCGCCACACTCACGGTTCGCGTCGCTGGAGCGATTTCCAACAAGATCTCACTGGAGACGGCTTGCACCGTTACATCGGAATCAGAATGTCTATGATGGAGTACGAGTTGGGCTACCTTTTCGTTTTCCCGATACACACTGATCAGCGTCTGCAGGGGGTTTGCACTACCGCCTGCGATCAGCTTAAAGCCCGGGGAAATGGTGAACGTCCATCCTTCCACTTCTATTAAAGGAGAATTCGAATATAGGAAGTGACGCTTCCCCAGCAGTATGCCATTGTGATTCATCAAGGCGAGTGCCCCCAATCAAAGGAATTTGAACAGTATGGTATTATTTTGCAAGAATTTAACTACGATGAAAAGTCTTTCGACAAAAGTTCCAAAAAGCTGACATCTCTTTTCATCATACACTACGTTTTTACTTTTCGAAATAAAAAATCTCTTCCGATCAAATGTTCAGACGGTTCGGCCGATCGCAGCCCCTTCGTAAATGGCGCGTTTGGCATCCAGCTCGCCCGCTTCTCTCGCGCCGCCGATCAGATGGACAGGCAGACGCCCCTGCAAGGCGTGGTAAAGGCTGTCGTTAGGTGTAGCCCCGGCAGCGATAATCACGGTGTCCGCCGCGATGAATTGTTCCGCTTCCTGCAAGCGGATCACGACTCCCTCCGGAGTGATTTCCTTGTACTCGATTCTCGTCAGCATCTCCACGCCATGCCGCTGCAAATTGTCCAGGACAGCCCAGCGGGTCGTTTTGCCCAGGCCTGTTCCTACATGCTTGCCGCGACGGAGCATGTATACTTTCCTGCCGCTTCTTTGGAGGCGCTGCAGCGTCTGGTCATCGAGAATGCGGTACTCCAGGAGATAGGAAATAGACTCGGGCGACAAGGGTCGATCCTGGACCAACAAGTGTGAAAGGTCGCAAGCGATCCCTCCAGCCCCAACGATCGCTACTTGGCGGCCTACTTTTGCCTCGCCTTCAAACACGCGGTCGTAGCTCACCACATTCGGTAAGTCTACACCCGGGATGTCCGGACGGCGGGGAATGACGCCAGTCGCCACGACCACTTCTTCAAACCCTTCCTCGATCAGGGAGTCGGCTGTTGCAGCCGTATTGAGCCGAATGGGGACACCCCATTTGTCCAGCTGCGTCCGGTAATAGCGCAGTGTCTCGTTGAACTCTTCCTTCCCGGGTACCTGCCTGGCGTAGTTGAGCTGACCCCCGATCCGGCTTCCCTTTTCAAATACGACGACCTGATGCCCGCGCTCAGCGAGTACGCGAGCTGCTTCCAGGCCGGCCGGGCCTGCGCCTACGACTGCGACTCTCTTGCGCGTCTCAGCGGGGACCAGCGCCCATTCCCGTTCCCTGCCTACGACAGGATTGACCATGCAGGACGCCACTTTGCCGGAAAAGATATGGTCCAGACAGGCTTGATTGCAGGCAATGCACGTATTGACCTCATCGAATCGGCCTTCCCTGCTTTTGCGGACGATCTGCGAATCGGCGAGCAGCGGGCGGGCCATCGACACGAGATCGCTTCTCCCTTCGCGGACGATCGTTTCCGCCTGGCGCAGGTCGTTGATGCGATTGCTGGCGATCACCGGAATGCCGACCGCTTTCTTTACCTGCTCCGCGACCCAGACGTATGCGCCGCGAGGAACCATCATCGCGATCGTCGGCACACGGGATTCGTGCCAGCCGATTCCGACGTTCAAGGCGTCCACGCCTGCTCCTTCGAGCATGGCGGCAAAGGCGAGCGTCTCCTCCATTGTGGTGCTATCCGGGACCAGGTCCAGCCCGGACATGCGGAAGAGCACGGGATAATCTTTGCCTACAGCTTCCCTCACTCGCTTCGCCACTTCGACACCAAAGCGCGCACGGCGGGCAAAATCCCCTCCCCATTCGTCATCCCGATGATTGGTGACGGGAGATAAAAATTGATTTATCAAATAACCTTCGGAGCCCATAATTTCTACCGCATCAAAGCCGGCCCTTTTTGCCCTGACCGCTCCGTCCGCGAACGATTGGATCGTGAGCTCAATTTCAGCTGCACTCATCGCTCGCGGCCTGTGGCGATTGATGGGGGCCTGCAGGGCAGACGGGGCGACGGATTCCATTCCTGTCGACTCCGGATGCGCATACCGTCCCGAGTGAAAAAGCTGGAGCGCAATTTTCCCGCCCGCATCATGCACCGCGGTGCTGATCAAACGAAGCGGCTCGATATGGTCATCCAGGTACACGTTGCAGTACGCATCGCCCATCCCCCCTTCCGGACGGACAGCCGCCCCTCCCGTCACGATCAGCCCGACTTCTCCCCTCGCTCGCTCGGCGTAAAAGGCCGCCAGCCGTTCTACCCCGCCTTCCAGCCTTTCAAAACCGACGTGCATCGATCCCATCACGATTCTGTTTCGCAGTGTCATCGACCCGATCCGGATCGGCTCCAGCACTTTGGTAATGCCCATGGTTTTTTCCCTCCATCGCCGTCGAGTGAATGTTCATTCATTATTCTGTTATACTGCTTCTCTCCCCCGACCCGATTTCCCTTCTAGCTGATTTCGTGAAATTTGTAAGCGCATTCAGTTAAGAGTACGTCTAATTAGCTTCCCTGTCTTTTCGCATCGAGTCTGAATCGATCGTCTACGCTTTGATGCCGAGGATGGAAAAAAGCTCAGGGAGCAGGCCCCGAGCTTTTTAGTCCAAGCGCACCAGTTTTCCGAGATCTGCTGAAAAACGCCTCAGCGTATCGGCGAGCCGTTGCTCTTCCTCTGCATTCCCGGGCTGTTCCAGGATGAAGTGGTAATCCAGCATCCATCCGGTTTGAGGAGGCTGTTCCGGCTCCAGGTAGCGGCACTTTTCCGTAAAGGAAATTTCCGACACGATTTCTCTGGCCCGCTTCCACAAGCGGCTGCCAGCTTCACTGTCTGCGTGGTTCACCGGAAACTCCACCTCCACCTCTACCTCGCAGCGTTCATCCGCCAGCTCCACCAGATGAATCGTTGCCACAGGGTGCCCTTCTTCCGCCGACGCTGCAAACGAGAGCAGGACCTCCCGCATCTCTTCTTCCTCCACCAACGACTGGTCCGAACGCAGGATTACGTCGATGACCGTTCCGTGCGAAGAAAGATACTCGCTTATGTGTTGCACCAAATAGGAAAGCACGTACTTCTGTTCCTCCTGTCTCTTCATCGCTCCATAGGCAGTATACCACGGCCTTCCCGCTAACGAAAAACCCCTTCACGAAGAAGGGGTAGGCGTGTTGTTCATATTTTTTTGATTCATGAATTCGGACAGCCAAGCCCTGCGCACTTCTTTGTTCGGACAGTACCCTAGAATATAGCTCTCCCCGCGCATGTATTTTTCCTTGATCCACTCTTTGTGCTTGCGGAAAAAGGCGTGTTGGAAATCGATCGGCATCTGCTGATATTCTTCCAGGGCTGAGGGGTTCTGGAGGAAAAAATCTTCATCGTACACAAACTCTTCATTTTGTTGGCGGCTGATCAGGTACACAAAGGCAATCACCAGGAACAGGTTCACCAAAAAAATTGTCATCCAAATCCCTCCAGTCGAGTGCTATAATTATCAGATTTATCTGTCTTATCAGCATATTATTATTGTACCACGTTTTTGGTGTTTTCTAAACCTCTGCTTTCTCTATTTTATAAAAAAACTTTTTAGGGAATGCGCCCAGCTTCCCTCGCTTAAAAGGAAGACACCCGCTCTGGAGGAACGGGTGTCATTTGCTGTCAGGAATTGCTGTTGGTGCTTGTGCTCGGGGTCGAGCTGACATCTGGCGCAGGCGTCTGCATAATGTCCGGAGGAGGTGCAGTCCCGGCATTCGGTGTAGTTGGAGATGTCTCTGCAGGAGGAGTGGTCGCAGGCGGCACTGTCGTCTGGCCTTGCTGCTCCGGACTGACCACATCCGGTGGCGGCGTCTCGGCCTGTTCGGTTGCATCCGGCGCTTCCGCGACTTCCTCTTGTTTTTGGGACTCCTCTTCAGTAGGCTTCTTCTTCGTAGTCGATGCCGCCGAAGTAGTCGTTTTCTTTTGCGTCGTTTTCTTGTTGCTGCTCGAGGCCGCTACGGCTGACTCGTTTGAGCCCAGTACAGGCGAATTGTTCAGTTGGGCTACGGCTTGATTCGTTACACCCATCTCAGCCTGCAGGGAGCTGCGGATGGTTTCCAGCTTCTCTTTCTCCAGGTACGTATAGCCGCCTTCCCAGTAGGCGCCGTTGTCCAGCGCGTTGACCATGGATGCACTGAACCCTTTGAAATCCATCGCCAATCCCTTGATCTGGTCCTTGGAGAGATCCGTATGTATATGTTTGGCTCCGACATCCATGATGTTGAAGATTTTGGTCAAGCCGTCCAGTGAAGCCGCCTTGTCTACCAGGGCCTTGATGACCTCTTGCTGACGGCGGTTGCGGTCAAAGTCGTTGGAGAAATACTTGGTTCCGCGGTTGTCGTGACGGTGTCGGACATAGCCCAGCGCCTGTTCGCCGTTCAAGGTCTGCAGGCCCGGATTCAGGTTGATGTGCGTGTCGTCCGTCGGGTCGTCGTAGACCAGCTTGCGGTCCACATTTACCTCGACACCGCCGAGCTCGTCAATCACTGCCTTGAATCCATCAAAATCGACGGCGACGTAATGCTCGATTGGAATACCCAAAATTTCATTGAGCGTCTTTTTGGTCAAGGAAATGCCGTCTTCCGTCGGCGTCTGGTTGTTGCGCTCTGCCTGGCGCCGCTCCGCTTCCCCGTTGGCGTAAACCGAATTGATCTTGTGGTAATCGCGGTAGCCGGGAATTTTCACCCTCGTATCGCGCGGAATCGATACCATCGTCACCTTTTTGGTCGATGGGTTGGCTACGGCTACAATCATCACGTCGGTATTCATGGAGCCGGTCTCCGGACGGTTGTCCGAGCCGAGGATAATAAACGACATCGGTTTGTCGTTGTGGTACTCAGGATCGACATTTTGCGAAAGGTTGGAAGTGAAATCGTCGTTTGGCTGTGTGATCGTATCTAGCGTGTTATCAATTTTCCAATAAATTGCCCCGGCTACACCGCCGACAGTGAGCAGGATCAGCAAGCTGAGCAACATGAAAATTCTACGTAGTTTGCGACTGCGTCCCGGTTGCTTCTTTCGGGCAGCGGAGGCGCGTGGTTTTGTCACCTTTTCAGGCATATGTATCAGTCTCCTTGTTCGCGCACGCTTTTTGAAAAGAGAAAAGGGAGGCACAATTAAGAACAGTGCCACTCGGCAAGATGCACTAATATTTTCTTCTGATGGGAATACTCTGATTCCGATATTGTACCATACCATTGTCTGCATTTGTAGAAAAATGTTCCCTGAACGTAGAAACCCCCATCTTTTTGTCGATGGGGGAACCGCATTTTTATGCCTATTGCAAGCCGCGCGGAGCCTGGCTGAATCCCTGCACGGGACCCTCGGGACGCTTTTGGGTCGAGCGATGCGCGTCGCCTCCCTGACGGACGTGGCTCTCTTGCTTGCCGTTTACGTCATTGGACTTTTTCTCCATCTGTACACCCCTCCTTGTCAGAAGCTACCGGGTAGTGTACGTCAACGAGCCCCTTCTCATTCGGTGTCCCGTTTCGTAGCCAGTCCCTGTCTGGAAGCGAAGAACGCTTGCCGCTGCGACAGCTCGTCCAGATCGTATTCGCCGCACTTTTGCGCACTCATCTCCGCAAGTGCGATCCCGAAAGCAGCCTGCTGCAAAAGTGATGACGACTTGTCCTGGGCATAGATCACACCGGCTACGAACGCATCTCCGGCCATTTCCCGGATGGGTACAGGCGGAGCCGGGAGCCAGGCCGACTCCTCCTCGCTGCACAGGAAAAGCCCCGCCTCTCCGCAGATCACAATGACCTGGGCGATCCCTTCCGTCAAGAAGGCCCGCGCGCATGCTTCCACATCCTGATAGGAGTGCAGCGCCTGTCCACTCAATGTCTCCATTTCGTCAATGCTGCCCACCAAAAGGTGCACGCCTCTCAATTGGCCTTTCCACTTCTCCGCTTTTTTGACGGAGACCAGGTCCGCGATCACCTTCTTGCCGATTCGGCTGGCTTCGCTCAGTACGATCGCCATGATCGGAACGGGCAAATTGGCATCCAAAAACAAGCCGGTCGCCTGGGGAAGTCGCTTGATCGCCTCACGAGCCATGGCTTCTGTCCACTCTTCATTGATAGTCGTATCGGCGACCGCTGCGTACAGCTCCCCATCCACATCCCGGATAGCCAAATAGCGACCCGTCGATTTTCCGGGCACTCGCAACATGCCGTGGGTAGCCACGCCGCTCTCCGCGGTGTACTGGCGCAGCCACTCTCCGTCCGGATCCTCACCGACCAACGCGTACAAGTGGACTTCCTCCCCCAGCCAACCCAAATTTTCCGCAACGTTGCGCGCTACTCCTCCTGCCGCTTGCTGGACCTCCCCCGGATTGCTTGTCCCGGGCAGCAGTCTGGCGGAAGCGATCCCTTGCACATCCACGTTTGCGCCCCCTATGCACAACCAGTACTCCTTTTTCCCCTCCAGCATGTAAGCACCCCTTCCAGCCGATTCCAAAAGGCCAGGTTCATCTTTCTTCCTTTTTTCTGCAAGATAGTCCTCTTTTCCCCCTATTTTCGACAGCAACCGCTCAATTACCTACCTCTTCGAAAAGTTCCGTGTTTTTCAGAGCGATTATTCCGCTTCACTATATGCGCGCTTTACATGGATGACGAGGGTCGTTATTCCGTGCTAAAGTGGGTAGTAAACTTGACTTTGCTAAGCTTTTGTCGCGAAGTCATACACATTGATCGTTTCAGACAGAAAAATGGAGATGAAAACCAGATGAGCGCCACATCAACACCGATCCACGCGTCACAGACGGGGAACGCTGCTCCTACGGTCTACCGCATGCTGTTTGCCATCAGCGTCGTGCATTTGTTGAATGACAGCCTGCAAGCGGTCATTCCGGCCCTGCTTCCTATCGTGGAAAAAAACCTCGCCCTGAGCTTTACGCAAGTCGGCATGATCCTGTTAGTCATGAATCTTACTTCTTCGGTACTACAGCCCGCTGTCGGATACTTTTCCGATCGGAAGTCGCATCCGTTTCTTCCACCGATTGCCCTGCTTGTATCCGGACTTGGCATGCTGTCCCTCGCCTTTGCCGGCAACTACTATCTCGTCCTGATGGCCGTCGCCTGCGTAGGGATCGGCTCGGCAGTCTTTCATCCGGAGGCTTCCCGGTTTGCCCACCAGGCATCCGGGGTACGCCGAGGTCTCGGTCAGTCGATCTTTCAGGTAGGGGGAAATGCTGGTCAGGCACTCGCTCCCCTCATGACCATCCTGATCTTTGCCAACCTCGGCCAGCAAGGAGCCAAGTGGTTTCTTCTTCCAGCTGTTCTCGCCAGTGCCGTGCTGCTCTATGTCGCCCTCTGGTACCGCGGACAACAGCGCTTGAAGAAGGCAGCTTCGAGTGTGGTCGCCTACAGTCACAAAAGAAAGAGATTCATCGCCCTGGGGCTGCTCGTCCTGATCGTCACTGTACGCTCCTGGATGAATGCGGGATACCAGAGCTTTTACCAGTTTTACCTGATCTATGTCAAAGGCGTTGAATACTCCCACGCGCAGATCGTCGTCTTCGTCTTCTTGCTGGCCGGTGCAATTGGAACGTTTTTGGGAGGCCCGCTTTCCGACCGCTTCGGAAAGCGCAACCTGCTGATCATCTCGACGCTGGGAGCGGTTCCCCTGACCGTCCTGACTCCTTATGTATCAGGCATCTGGACGTACCCTGTCCTGTTTTTGAGCGGATTGATCATGCTGTCCAGCTTTTCCGTCAGCGTCGTCTACGCCCAGGAATTGCTCCCCGGCCGAATCGGGACCGTTTCGGGGCTGATCACAGGCTTGGCTTTCGGAATGGGCGGGATGGGCAGCCTCGTATTCGGTTCCCTCGCCGACATGTTCGACTTGGCTTTTGTCATTACCCTGTGCTCTCTGTTGCCGCTGGTCGGCTTCTTCGGATTCTTCCTCCCGAAAGACGAGACTGTCCGCGAATGGGCTCGATCGTAATCGGCGACGATGCCACGCAAAAAGGGTGTCCCCCAAACGGGACACCCTTTTTCTATTGATTGCTATACGAGCACGCTGGTCGGCAATCCGAGCAATTGGGCGACGACCGGCGGATACAGCTCAGGCGTGGAGTACAGTCTCCAGCTTCCATCCTCGGCCTGTCCGAACAGACCTGCGATCAACCAATCGGAAGCCAGCACCTGTCCAGCCTCGGATTCGATCCGCAGCATTACTTTTTCTCCGTCGGAACGTTTGGCGACCCATCCGTTCTTGTCCTGCTCCAAAAGCATGAGCGTTTCCTCGGAGATTCGAGCGATACCCGACGCGTTTGCGATCAGATTTTGGCTCGCTTCCTTCTCCAGCGAGCCGCGCAGACGATACGCCTCGGGGAGGGTCTCCTTCAGCTCGGCCAATGCTGGCTGAATGCCGGCATTCAAGCTCCCAGCGCCTTGCTTGTCCAGCCACTTGAAGAACGCGGTAAGGACGGACAGCAGGTTGCTGGCAAGGGTTTTGGACACGGCGTCCGTCCGGGAGTATATGTCATGCACCAGGAAGTATACGACCTCTTCCTTGCGCAGCTGGTCCCACGTGAACGACGGACCGAAAGCGCCGCGCACAAAGGAGCGGAAATTGGTCATGACCTCGTCGTACTTTTTGACGGTCGCTTCCGATTTGCCCTCTGTCATCTCCTGCACGAAGCGGTTGATATCGGTCAAGCGATCCGGATGAACCGTGTATACACTTTCCGGAAGCCCTTCGATCAACGGGCGGTTCAGCAGGTTGTTGACATGGACATTCTCGTTCGGGAGCGACAAGCGCGGACGGAGCATGTCCATCCGCATGAACCTTGCGAGGCCTTGTCCCAGCTTGCTGTCCTCTTCCATCTGATTCATCAGGGCTTGCAGTTTTTCATTCAGCCCTTGATTGTCCGATGCTGCCACCAGAACCGGGGCCAATTCGTCCAACGCCTCATGCGGCGTCACCAGCCACTTTTCGGCGAAGTACGTTTGCACCGCCCATTGCAGCACTTTGGGTGGCAGCGTTGGCTGGCTGGTAATGAACAGCGTTCCCTTCGAGAGCTTGGAGCCGGTGGAGGACAAGACCCGGATTCGCTCCTCGCTTTGGAGCGAAGGAAGCTGCAGCAGATCCGCAACTTCATCCAGCTGAGCCGCATACCCTTCGATGGCGACCATGCCATCTGACATCAAGACTTCTGCCTGCACTTCGTACAGCTCCAGCAAAGCGCCTTTCAGCCCCGGAAACAGATGCTCTTCCTTGCGCGTCGCGTACACCCAAATCTCCAGTGTTTCGTCCCGTCGCTTTAGTTCAAAGGAACGCGTCGCTTCCATTTTCGCCAGCAGCCCGGCACGGTCGGCCACAGCGTAAGTACGGCGCAAGAGGGATTGGACTTGTTTGTCCTCGCCCTGTCCTTCGTCGCCAAACCCGACGATAAAACGGTACAGGTCCGTCGTATATACCCGCTTGCCGGTATCGCCTGCCGCTTCTTCTACCTCCGGATGCTGCTTCAGCCACTCGAGCATCGGTTGCTTGATGTGAGGCTGAAGGATGATGCTGCCGGAGAACAGCATGTCTCGCAGCCCCAAATTGAGCAGACGTCCTACGATCAACTGGCCGACTTCCACCTGCAGATTGCTGGAACGCAGCAAGTAGTGAGTCTCGTGGCTCAGTGGGTGCTGAACCGTCAACACATCCCGGTCGACCTCGATCACCTCGTACACGTTCAGGTACAACCTCGCAAATGCTCGGCGAAGGTCGGGCTCCATTCGGCGGCCGTGCTGCTTTACGTAATTTTCCAGCAAGGTGCTGCCGTTCGTTTTGACGTCCAGAACGTACCAGTTGAAGAAGTGAGCCGCCCATTCGGGACGCATGATGCTCTCTTCCGACAGGCCGACCTCTTCCGCGAAGCGGCTGCGCGCTTCCGTGATCGCCTCACTGGTCACGTTTCCGCCTACAAAGTGGTTCAGACGTTCCACCCAACCCGCATATTCCTTTTGCAGCTTTTGCTCGTGGCGGCTGCGAAGCTCTGTGATCGGGGTGACGACCCCACAGCATTTTTTGTATTTTTTCCCGCTTCCGCAGGGGCACAATTCATTTCTTCCTACTGACATAGAGGGTTTGGATCTCCTTTCCATCCCACGCGGCATGCGCGGGGAATCCTGCACAATCCCCCTATTTTACCGCATTTTTCGTCATGTGTTCAAGTGTTCTCGTTTTGTTTCATGAACGATACCCACATCGCCGTTGTTTTCCCACTGGGCAACAAACTGTTCCAGACGGTTCATCAGCCTGACGATGCGCTGCTTCTCGCCCATGCATGCAGAAATAGCAGAGAGCTGATTGGTGGTAAAGAGCTGCACCACTTCCCGCTCCATTTCCTGAAGCCGAATCCGATAGCCGGCGATCACTCCGCGCAGCAAGGCAAATCTGTCCTCCAACCGGATCGTAGCCTCAGCCTTACTCATTGCTGTTCACTTGCAGCCAGCACTTGCTTGATGCCGAGTGCAATCTGCTCATGCTTATGTTTCTCATTCATCAGCACTTCTATTGCTTGCATATTGGATTGTTGAAAATGAGCGACTACTTCTTGGGACATTTCTTGCTGGCGCGCCTCCAGACGGCTGAGTGCTTGCAGCAGCAATTGCGAAACCTCTTGCAGTACTTGCTGATTGGAAACGGTATTCATAATTTGTTCCTCCTTAATGATCATTGGTTCTTGGTGTTGGTCCAAAAGCTGCACGGTATCGTCCGATGGGGAAGCCTCTTCTTGCTCTTCGTCGGTGATCGCTATCGTATCGGGAGCGGCGGCAACGGCAACTTCCAATTCCGCCGACTCTTCTTCTTTTGGTTCGTCGTCGCTGCGGACAATGATGTACAACCGCTCTCCGTCGATCCGAAAGCGATCGTCCAGGAGCGGCAAGAAAGCTGTATCAGCAGCCATTCCCACTTCCTGCTCCAAAAAGTGAACCAGGGAGCGGGAAGTCACCTGCGTGATGCCATTGTCACGGCAAAAGGCGTAAACCTGATCGTTTCCCACCTTCCACTCGGCCAGGAACCAACGGGGATCGCCTTGGTATTGCACGAAGCGCGGATCTTTCTCCAATTGCAACAGCCGCTGGATCTGATTCCAGCCAAACTGGGTTTGACGACGTAGTTCCGCTACGATCTGATCCATCTTTTTCGGCGTCAGCGTCTCACGCAAAAAGCGATGAGCCAGATCAAACAGCTGGTGCGGTTGATAGGTTAATTCCACGATCGCATCCGAGCTCCCAACCCGAACGGGGGACTGCTCCATGCTAAGCACTTTGTCGAGCAACGTCTCGCTGTCCAGATTCAAAAACGCATTCAGGTCGTTCGCTTCCATTCTGGAGCGGACTTCTGTTCGGGGGAGGGAGCGCTCACCGGACCGGAATACCTTTTTGACAATACTTGGTAGGGTATAGGTTGGCCGTTTCATGAACTTTCTCCTTCTCGTGACCGGCATGGTATGCCAATCAAATGGGAATCAAAAAGGTATTCTACAAAAAGAAAAAAAATCCTACTTCCGGCAAAGTGTTTCTCTATTTTGATAATTGCATGAGAAAAACCTGGCTTTTGGCGGAGCTGCTGCCGCCCTGATACCGGATAGGAATTTGATAAATTCTATCTGTACAAAAAGAGCCTGGCACTGCCATCAGCAGACCAGGCTCTCTCCACTACGAACAAATCATTCCTTCAGAATAAAATCCGACATCACTACTTTTTCCCACTTCTTTCCTTTTGGACTCACATTCGTGTAAAGCGCGATGTCGTCCGTTTCGTCCAGTACTGCCTTCAAGTCAAAATTCATTTCCTTCGGCATCCCATATTCATCGTACAGCTGTTGATAATGAGGATCGCCCGTCTCCTTTGCGGCCTTGATATAACCGACTGTGTCGGGGTCCTTCTCTTTATTTTGGTAGGTCACTTTGTACGCGAACGTCGCTTCCACTTTTCCATCCACGCTTTGCTCGCGATAATCCGACATTTCAAAGTCAACCAGCACATAGTAGCTTGAAAAAGCCTTCTTGCACTCTTCTTCCAGATAGGCGGCAATTTTGCTGGAACGGTCCCCGCGATTTGTTTCTTCCGTTTGTTGATTCGCTTCACGAGCGACATGAGGATTCGGTTTATTGGTTCCATCGCCTTCGCTTGCGGGACTGCACCCTCCGAGTCCGCATACCAAGGCCGAGACGATGCAAATCATTTTCCTTTTGTTCATGAGGAATCTCTCCCCTGCATGGTTGGATGGCAGCCGCCTTTCCTTTCAGGTAGATGCTTTTGCCTGATTCACTTTTTCAACCGATCGTCCTCCTTATTTGAGACTCGTAAAAGAAGACGCAACAAACTGGAAAACGTTACCTTATCTAAAAAAATGAGTCGTCCGCTCCTCAGCAGACGACTCCTTGATCAGGCATCAGTAACCACGCCACACTTTTCTTTTGAGAACACCGGCATAGGACCACTCTTCCTCGCCTGCGTCTGCAAGCGTTTGTCCCAGGGCATTCATCTTGCTGTCAATCTGGTCGAGGTAATGGAACAAAACCGCTGTCGGCGTTTTCCCGGACACCGCGCTGCCCCAGCCGTTTTCCACTTCGCCGTGGTGGCTCAGAATGCAATGTTTCAGGTGCAGCACCTCTGCATCTCCCAACGGAATGTCCAGCTTTCGGCATATGCCGCTGACGATTTCCACGCCCATCACCAGATGGCCGATCAACTGTCCAGGGGTGGTATACTCGGGCGCGATCGGATCCGACAGCTCGTACAATTTGCCGATGTCGTGCAGGATGCAGGTAGCGTAGAGCACGTCCCTGTCCACCTGCGGATAAAGCGGCAGCAGCCTCTCCGCAGCTGTGAGCAGCGAGACGATGTGCTCCAACAGGCCGTGGTAGTAGTTGTGATGCATGCGGACTCCCGCAGGAAAATGGCGCAGCCGTTCGCCGATTTCTTCATCAGCTAGCGCCTCTTGGATGATGGTCTTGAGCGTCCGGCTCTGCAGGCTGTCGATCGCCTTCTCGAGCTTCTCCCACAGCTCGCCGGCCGGCACAGGAGAGATGGGGATCAGCGACTCCATGAGCACTTCATCTGCTGCGGATGCAGGACGGATCCGCTGTATGACCAACTGCTTTTTCCCCCGGTAGTTTTGCACGGTCGCGTCGATCTTGACGACGGTTTTGACCGCGATCGCTTCTTTTATCTCCGCGCTGACATCCCACAGCTTAGCCATGATGGTCCCGGAACGGTCGCCCAGCTCCAGATTGAGGTACTCGCTCTGATTGCTGGCTACTCCCGATTCTTTCCCCTTCACCAGACAAAAGGCGATGACCCGCTCCCCCTCTTGATATTCCAGCAAATATTTCATCCGTTCTCCCATCCCTGTCTATTTTTTCCGAAACAGCGTTTCCTCCAGTTTTCTCACGATCTTTTTCCCCACCAGATCGTCAGCCGATTTGACGACCTTGGTAATCACCGCGAGCAAATCCTCTTCCCCATTCCAATGCTCCCGCACGACGGCTTCGTCTACATCGACGAGGATGCGGCGCAGAGCGTAAACGGCCAGGATGACATCGTCCAACAGCCCGAATCCGCCCACCAGCACTTCCGGGATAAAATCGATTGGGGCAATGAAGTACGCTACAGCGACACCGGCGATCGCTTTGGACTGCACGCTCACCCGTTTGTCCAGCAGCAGGCGGGCGAGCAGCACAAACAGGTCGGGGGCCAGCAAAATATAGCTCGCCACCGTGTCGTTCACGCCTTTATCCTTGATAAATGCCTCGATTTTGTCCCGCAGCTTGTCGTAAAAGCGTTGATGCTTTTCAGGAAGCACGACCGGAATCAGCTCGTGCGTTCCTCGAACGGCCGGCAAATTTTCCATCGCTTGCTCCTCTGCCGCATGCTCCTCTGGTTTTCGATCTTCTTCGCTCATTGCGATTCCTCCCGTTTTGGTTTTCTCGCAGCCACCATCTTGTGGCGAAAGTACGACCAAATAGCGATAACAGACAACACGGCCAGAAAAAAGATAGCCAAATTCCGGGAAATCAGGTCAAACACCTCGTCCCAACGCTCGCCCAGCTGCCAACCGATCGTGACGAACAGCAGGCTCCAAAAGAGCCCTCCCGCATACGTGTAAAGGACGAACGTCGGAAACGGCAGACGTGTGATTCCCGCAAAATAGGCCGTAAACTGCCTGACTCCCGGGATGAAATATCCGATCGGCAACGCCCATTTTCCCGCCCGGTTGAACCATTCCTCCGTTTTTTTGTAGACCGTATAGCCCATCCCCAGCCGCTTGCCGAAGCGCTCGAGGAAAGCAAACCCGAGCGTTCTCCCGATCCAGTAGGCGCTTGTCATCGCCGCGATGGAACCGAGAAAGCATACGAGCATGGTAGGCCAATATTCCAGTTTGCCCGTCGAGACGAGAAAACCGGAAAATACGAGCAGCGTTTCTTCAGGCAGAGGCATTCCCAGAATCCCCAGAAAAAACAATCCAAACAGTGCTCCGTATCCATACTCCGTAATGTAACCGCCAAATGCCGCCATCATTTCTTCCAATAGGGTCACCACTTTTCCGGCAAGTCTGCCTTCCCTACCATTATGCCAAAAGATTACACCATTCTCAAATGAGCCCGGTTGACTTTGCGAGTCCGTCATTGTACGTTTACAGAGCATCACCAAATCTTAAAGTAGGAATAAACTTTTTGTAGAAAAATGCTGAAATCACAGACAGGCGCCGTGGCTTTCATCAAGCCAATTCGTTATAATGAATGAAAGCAGAGAAAAAGAAACGGGATAAAACGAGGGACAGGCCGGATGTGGAAAAAAATCTACCGCAAGTTGAAGTTTGAGTACTACAAGCTGATTCGAATGAAGGGTGCCCCTTCCTTTGTCGCCCGCGGTTTTTCCGTTGGCATTTTTGTCGAATTTATTACGTTGCCTACTTTCGGCCTAGCATTTTTGCTGTTGTTTCCATTGATTAAGTTGTTCCGAGCCAGCTTGCCTGCCGGACTCATCGCCTTCGTCATCGGCAAGCTGATCTTGCCTGTATTCATGGTGATCAACTACAAGATCGGCTACGCGATCGTCGGCAGACCTCTGAACGAGCACACTGTCCTTGGACATATGCCTCCTTGGGAGAAGTGGCTCATGTGGATGAAGGACAAAGGGTTTGCCTACCTGACCGGCAGCGCAGTGGTCGGGCTGATTGTTGCCATCGTTGGCTACTTTCTCGTCTATGCGGCCCTTCAGCTGTATCGCCGCAGAAGAATGCGTCGTTCTCTTTCCCACGGACGGGGTGCTTCCTGAACAGCTTCCGTGAGCATCCATCCTTGCGGCATGAAAAAAAGACCGGTTCTGACTGCTATGCGTCAGACCGGTCTTTTTATTTTGCTTGCTCGATTATGCGAAGTACCCTTTATCCCGCAGTTGCTCCATGATTTCGGCAACCGTCAAATCCTGCTTCAAGAGCTCCAAGGTCACTTCCACTTGCTCCGGGGACAGGCCGTTCGCGCCCAGGCTTTCGCTGACCAACACGAGGTTTGGGCGACGGAAGTACGTTTGCAACGTACGCTTCACTCGTCCTTCCAGACTTGTTTTCAGCATCAATTCTGTCGTCGACATCTGTTCCACCTCTTTCTCAGATAGATCTTTGCGTAACCTCTATTATCGTACAAATCCGCCCAAGAATCAACTGTGGACGCCGATTCTTCCCATTAAATTTCCGGCATGCCCCTGCGCTTGTGCTCGGAAATACGGTGGAGGTACTCGATTCTCTCCTTTGCCTCCGGTCGGGTCTCGCCGGTAATGAGCAGACGGTCCAAATCTTCGTAGGTGAAGCCCATTTCCTGTTCGTCGGTTTGGCCTTCCCACAAGTCAGCCGATGGAGCTTTGGTAATGATAGGAGCAGGCACCCCCAGCTCGGCAGCCAAAATGCGCATCTCGTGCTTGGTCAGGCTCGCCACCGGATTGATATCCGCAAGGCCGTCTCCGCCTTTGGTCATGTACCCGACGTAGATTTCGCTGCGGTTGCACGTATCCACCACGAGATACCCTTTTTGATTGGCAATCGCGTACAAGGCTGTCATTCGCAGCCGAGCTTTCGTGTTTCCCCTGGTCTTCGCGTCAAGCGTCAGTACGTTTTCAATCGCGGGGACAATCGCATCGAATGCCGCACCTACGTCGACGGTCACCAGCTGGAGCCCGATCGCGTCAGCCAGCCGCTTGGCATCCTCTGCGTGTACATCCTGGGAGTATGCAGGCAACCAGACACCGATCACTCGGTCCTTGCCCAATGCCCGCACGCAAAGGGCTGCGGTCACGGCGCTGTCGATTCCGCCGGAAATGCCTACGACCGCTCCCCCCAGACCCGGTCCGTCAATCTGCTCGCGGATAAAGGCAATGCGCTTTTCCACGTCATCTTTTACATGTATCTGGTAGTTCGCCAGATGTTCCTGAAACTTGTCCATGCTACCTACCCCCCGGTTGATTATTTCTTCCTCATCCTACCACGCGGTTTTCGCGGTGGCAATTAGCGTCAAATGGGTCTACACTATATACTGTACAATGAAGAGAAGAAAAGCGAGGACAAGGAGAGAGTCAATTGATTATCCTCAAGACACCTGAAGAAATCGAATTGATGGGCGCTGCCGGAAAGATTTTGGCGGCATGCCATCGGGAAATTAGAAAAATGATTCGTCCCGGCGTATCCACGTGGGATATTGATCAATTTGTGGAAGAGTTTTTGGCCAAACACGGAGCAACTCCCGAACAAAAGGGGTACAACGGCTATCCGTACGCGACGTGCGGATCTGTCAACGACGTCATCTGCCACGGATTCCCCAAGAAGGAGCCGCTGCGGGAAGGCGATATCGTCACGATCGACATGGTCGTGCGCAAAGACGGCTGGTTGGCCGACTCCGCCTGGTCGTATGCAGTCGGCAAAATCTCTCCGGAGGCGAAGCGCCTTCTGGAAGTGACGGAAAAATCGCTGTATCTGGGCATTGAGCAAGCCATTGTCGGCAACCGACTCGGGGACATCTCCCACGCTATCCAGACCTACGCGCAAGCGAACGGCTACTCCGTCGTCCGGGACTTCACCGGCCACGGCATCGGACAGCAGATGCACGAGGAGCCGTACGTGCCGCACTACGGACCGGCTGGACGCGGTCCGCGCCTGAAGGAAGGCATGGTCATCACGATCGAGCCGATGCTCAACATCGGCACCTACCACGTCTCTATCGACGATGACGGCTGGACGGCCCGCACGAGAGACGGAAAACTGTCCGCCCAGTACGAGCACACCATCGCCATCACGGCGAATGGCCCGGTCATCTTGACCAAACAATAAGCAAAAGGAAAAGCCCTTGAAAGGGCTTTTTCTTTTGCCCTGCGAGACCGAATGTGCAGGGGCGAACATCGAAATATTGACAGAGCTGCCCTCGCCTCGTATGATGCAGGTACGCTTTGTTACTATGCAGTAACAAACCCCCAAAGGAGGTTTCGCAAATACATGTCAGAGTCTACGAAGTCCAAAACGCTGCGCGATATTCCCTTGTCCGTCCTCGATCTGTCCCCGATCGTCGAAGGCAGCACTGCCGCGGAATCGTTCAAAAGAAGCCTCGACCTCGCACAGCGGGTCGAAAACTGGGGCTTTCACCGCTATTGGGTGGCAGAGCACCATTCCATGCCCGCAGTAGCCAGCTCTGCCACCTCTGTCCTGATCGGACATATCGCAGGCGGCACCAGCAAGATTCGCGTCGGCTCCGGCGGAATCATGCTGCCGAATCACGCCCCGCTCGTCATTGCGGAACAGTTCGGCACACTTGAATCCCTGTACCCGGGACGCATCGATCTCGGACTGGGCCGCGCTCCCGGAGCAGACCAGCGCACAGCCAGGGCCTTGCGCCGCGATCTGCGGGTTGGCGGAGAGGATTTCCCCGAGCTGCTGCAAGAGCTGCGCGACTACCTGCTTCCCCCTGCGGACGCCCCAGCCTCTCGCGTCCGTGCCATCCCGGGCGAAGGGTTGAACATCCCGATCTGGCTGCTCGGTTCCAGCGATTTCAGTGCCCGCCTGGCCGGATTGCTCGGCTTGCCGTTTGCCTTTGCGGGCCACTTTTCACCGGGATACACCTTGACCGCCCTGCAAGTGTACCGCAGCAGCTTCCGCCCTTCCGAGGTGCTGGAAAAACCATATGCGATGGTCGGTGTGAACGTCATGGCGGCTGATACGAACGAACAGGCCGAACGGCTGGCAACCTCGCACTTCCAGTCGTTTCTGAACCTCATCCGCGGCGACCTGAAGCCCGTCCAGCCACCAGTGGACGACATGGATGAGCTGTGGACCGAGTTTGAAAAGATGTCCGTCCAATCCCAGCTTGGCTCCTCGATCATCGGGAACCCGGAAAAAGTAAAGGGAGAGCTGCAAAGGCTTCTGAGCGCTACCCAGGCTGACGAACTGATGATTACGACGCAAATGTACGATCACGCGGACCGTCTCCGCTCCTACGAGATTGTGGCCGATGTCTGGAAATCATAGTGATAAGGCTCCTGCAAAACGCGCCCGCGTTCCTCGGGAAAAGGCCCAGGAAATCATCCTGAACGCCGCCGAAGAGCTGTTTTATCAGGAAGGGATTCACAACGTCAGCATTGACGCAGTCGTCGAGCGGGCAGGAATCAACAAGATGAGCGTCTACCGCCAGTTCTCCTCGAAGGCAGACCTGATTACCGCTTACATCGGCCGAAAGCAGCAGGCGTTTTGGGATGAATGGGCAGAAAGCATGGCCAAGCACCCAAACCAGCCGCGGCACCAGCTCATCCAGTTCTTCCGTGACCTGGCTGCAAGGGCATCCTGCTCCGATTTTCGCGGCTGCTGTTTTCTCAACGTCGCTGTTGAATTTCCTGATGCGTCGCACCCTGTTCGCGAGCTCGTCGCGGCGCACCAGAAGCGAATCGCGGACACGTTTTTGGACATGGCGAAGGCACTGGGAGCAGGCTCCCCAAAGGAGCTCGCCTGCGCGCTTCTCCTGCTGATGGAGGGGACGTATGCCGACAGCCAATCCTACGGGACGCACAGCGCGGCCATCCAAATGCTACCAGCCATCGTCGAAAGGCTGATCGACTCATACGTTTCCGGGTGACCTGACTACCGGCGAATGCCTATGATGTAAAAAAAGTGGCTCTCTGCCTCATGGGCAAGGGCCACTTTTTCGATTTGCCTATTTCAGGGGCTCCGTATCTTCCTTACCGTTGCGAGCTGGTCGCAAACGATTTCCCGCTCGTCATGGCTTCCAGGTCTTGAATGTCTTTTTCCAGATCGCGAATGTCTTCTTCGATCAGCTTTTTCAGATGCTGCTTTTCCCTCAGCACTTTCCGGGTCTGTTCCAAACGCTTCTGCAAATCGAACACGCCGAGATACACTGCCGTTCCCTCCCTATGTACATTATCCACCTTACATGTTATGCTGCGGTCCCCATTTGTTTCCATGCCGCAGCCGTGGAGACAGGCCTTTTTTCAATCACAAAAAGGAGGCTTTTCCCCAACTTTATGGGTGAAAGCCTCCCAGCTTTGTCTACAGACCTTTGTATTTGCCCAGCTCCGCGCGAAGACGCTGAACTTCCTGCACCAGCGCACGCTTTTCCAGCCGGTCGATCTCCGAATCCAGATCGTTCACCCGCGTGTAATGGGGGTACGGCTGTTCATCGTAATCGTAGCCTCCCCCTGCGTACGACCACCGCGGTTCTTTCGGCATGAGCATGGCCAACAGCACGTAGATCAGAATAGGGATCCCCGTGCATACAGTCAGGATGACCACTCCCACCCGAACGAGCGTGGAGTCGATCCCGAGAAACTGGGCGATCCCTCCGCACACTCCAAACAGCCTTTTATCTTGCTGCGAACGGTACAAACGTCTTTCCATCATCGCATTCCTTCCTCTCTGCATTTTCCGCTTGCCTTGTATGTATAGGATACCCTGTCGCGGCATGCGGCAAAATGGCCCATAGAGGGATTTGTCCTCCGTCCGGGGACGGAGAAACGACGTTCGCGCATGAAACAGACGCTTCCCGTCCACGCTACGGAAGAGGTGATTGAGTATGCCCCTCCTGCTGTTGCTGGCTGTCTGCCTGCTGACGGGATGCCAAGCGGCCTCCCCGACAGATCGCAGCTTTATTCAGAGCGACCGACACTATTATTACCAGCAAAGCGTCGTCCATCCGCTCGGCCTCGAGCCGAATGTCACCCCGTACGGCACCCCGGTAAACGCGGGCACCTCCGGCGAGTACGACAGGTGGATCAGGCCGGACGCGGTGTCCCGCTACCCGGGGCTCGAGCCGAAATGACGTTCGAGGCCGAACCGGAAAAGACCGTCCGAGAGCATCCGGGCGGTCTTTTGCAATTACGAAGGCTTTTTGTCTTTCGAAACGGCCTCTTCATAGACGGGCCGCGGACGGTCGAACAGCTCGCCCAGCGTCGCGTACGTATGTCCCGCCATGCGGCTGACAGGGTCAAAAGCGCGGGGGTCGATCCTGCCGTGTTCGTACAGCTCGTCGGCGACGTGGACGTGGACGACTTCCCCGATGATGAGATCCGAAGTGGTCGGACTGCCCAGCTCCACGATCTGGTGCAGTCTGCATTCAAAGTGGATGCGGGATGCCGCCAGACGTGGCACTCGGACCGATGCGGACGGCTGCAGTCCGAGTCCCAGCGCCGTCACTTCGCTTACTTCCGGAGGGTAATCGGCCGACGTCTGGTTGACTGCATCGACGTTGTGCACATCTACCATGTTGACGACAAATTCACCGGTCGCCGCGATGTTTCGGGCGGTGTCTTTGCGGATTCCACCAGGCTTTCGCATGACAGCCACCGAAACCATCATCGGCTCGATGCTCGCCACGTTGAAGTAGCTGAAGGGTGCCGCATTGACCAGGCCGCTTTCGTCCGCAGACGTCACCCAGGCGATCGGCCTCGGTACGATGCAGCCGATCAGCAGCTTGTATTTTTCTTGGCGCTCCAACTGCGCCATCGACAATTCCATCCTTCTCCCCCTTTTCCTTCCCGATGGGATTGGGAAAGAGCGGGCGCTCCTCCCGGCATTTGCCCAACCGACGGTTTTTACGCCTGTGGCGGCAGCCAGCTCGACATGTACGCCTCGTCCTCCACCGCCAGCGCTTGGCGTGTGACCTTGAGCGGATGAAACGTGTCCAGCATGACTGCGAGCTCGCTCGTCTCCTTCTTGCCAATGGAAGCCTCGATCTTGCCGGGATGGGGCCCGTGCGGTATTCCCATCGGGTGCAGCGTGATCGAGCCTTCGTAAATGCCTTTTCGGCTCATAAAGTTTCCTTTCACGTAGTATAGCACTTCATCGCTCTCGACATTGCTGTGGAAATACGGGGCCGGAATCGAATCGGGATGGTAGTCGTACAGCCGCGGCACAAAGGAGCAGATGACGAAGTTTTGTCCGGCAAACGTCTGGTGGACAGGCGGCGGCTGGTGGATCCGACCGGTGATCGGCTCGAAATCGTGGATGCTCAATGCGTATGGATACAGATAGCCGTCCCAGCCCACAACATCGAACGGGTGGAAGTCGAAGAAGTAGCTGTACACGACAGACTGTCGCTTCACCCGCACTTCGAACTCGCCGCTCTCGAGGTGAGTCTCCAGCCGCTCGGGCGTGCGTATGTCCCGTTCGCAAAAGGGCGAGTGCTCCAGAAGCTGTCCGTGCTCATTGCGGTAACGCTTGGGCGGGACGATCTCGTTCTGCGATTCGATGACGAGGAAGCGGCTCTGGCTCGATGGGACGAGCCGGTAGGTCGTTCCGATGGGGATGACCAAATAATCGCCCGGATAGTAGGAAATCGTCCCGAATATCGTCTGCAGCTCGCCTTCGCCCTCGTGAACGAAGATGACTTCATCTCCGTCGGCGTTGCGGTAAAAGTAGTTCATTGGCTCCGTCGGCGCGCATACCCCGAGGAGCACGTCGCTGTTGCCGAGCAAATAGCGGCGGCCTGCGATCGGATCGCCCCCCGCTTTCACGTCGAACGTCTTGAAATGCTGATGCTTGAGATCGTTTTGCTCGACGAATTCCGGGGTCACGTCGGCGTATTTGCGCGTCGCCCGCACCTCTGTTGGCGGGTGATGATGATACAGGATCGACTGGATCCCGGAAAACCCTTTCGTCCCCATCACCTGCTCGCGATACAGCTCGCCGTTTGGCTTATAAAACGTGGTATGCCGCTTCTTCGGCACTTCCCCCATGCGGTGATAAAAAGCCATCCCACTTTCCCCCTCCGTATGTTTTTGCCCCTTTATTCGCTAATCGTATTCTGCAAGACCCCGAGCCGCTCCACTTCCAGCTCGACGACGTCCCCGGGCGCCAGCCAGCCATACTGCTCCGCGCCCAGCTCCAAAATGCAGCCAGTCCCGACCGTCCCCGAGCCGATCACATCCCCCGGATAGAGAGGACAATCGCTGGATGCCCGCGCGATCATTTCCGCGAAAGTGAAGGTCAGGTCCCGCAAGTTCCCGCGCGAGTACTCGATTCCGTTCACACGGGCGACCATCTGCAGGTCGTAGCGATCGCCCCGGTCTCCGGCGATTCGGGCGCTCTCCAGCTCATCCGGCGTCACCAGCCACGGACCCATCGACGTGGCGAAGTCTTTTCCTTTGGCCGGACCGAGCCCTACCTTGACTTCCTCCCGCTGGATATCACGTGCGCTCCAATCGTTCAGGATGCAATACCCTGCGATATGGTCTGCCGCCTGTTCGACAGGGATATCGACGCCCGCTCGGCCGATGACACAGGCGACTTCCAGCTCGTAATCCAGCGAACGGGTCGCTTTCGGCCGGCGAATCGTCGCTTTCGGACCGGAAAATGCCGCCGCATTCGAGAAGTAAAAGACCGGGAACTGGTACCACTCAGGAACCATGTCCAGACCACGCCTAGCGCGGGCTGTCTTCACATGCGCTTCGAAGGCGTAAAAATCTCGGAAGCTGCCCGGGCGCGGCAGTGGAGAACCCAGCTCTACCTGTGCCGCCGGCAAGCCTTTCTTTTCGTTTGCTGCTTGTGCCTCCCGCAGTCTCGTGCTCCAATGCCCCCACTCGGAGAGCAATTCAGCCATCGTCGCAGGAGCACCGGGCAACAGCTGCTGCACATCAGTCACCAGGTTCTCCGCAAACAGTCCTGCCCGCCACATTTCTCCCTCGCGCTGCCGATAGGAAACCAGCTTCATGGAATCACTCCTTTGCCTACCAGACCCGTCTCGCTTGCGTGCCGACGACAAAAAGCCCAGCTCACCCCCAAGCCGATTCGGTTGCATGACAAAGGTCGGGTCTCCCCGCTGTCAAACGTTCCGAAGCATGCGTCAGGCGCAAGCTGGGCCTTGACTGCTACATGAGGCACGATCTTGTGGACCTTCCCCCGCAGACAACCAGCTGTCGTCCAATCTTTCTGTCTGGTCTTTCTTCATTACCAACATCATATCGAAACCGCTTACATTTTTCCAGAGGAAAATGCCGAGTCCGACTGCCGCATTTTCCTTTCTCCTAAAATCCCCGGCAACTGGCGGACAGCTCGCTCATATCTGTCGGCAAAGGCTCCGTCCATTCCATGCTCTGGCCGCTGCGCGGATGGACAAACGCGAGACGGAAAGCGTGCAAGGCTTGTCTGCCGATGAGCTGACGGCCTCCCCCGTACAAGTCGTCCCCGGCCAATGGATGCCCCAGGCTGCTCATGTGCACGCGAATCTGGTGCGTGCGTCCCGTATCCAGCTTCAGCTCCAGGTGGGAAAGGCCGTTGCCGCGGGCGAGCACGCGAAAATGGGTGACTGCCTTTTGTCCGTCCGGCCGGATCTGGCGGGTGATGAATGAGTCTTCCGCAAGCCCGATCGGTGCGTCGATCGTCCCTTCGTCCGGTTCGACCTCTCCTTCCGCGATCGCCTGATAAATGCGATGGAGCGTCCGCTCCTGCTGCATTCTGCTGAACTGCTCGTGCGCCCATTGATTTTTCGCGACGATCAGCAGCCCCGATGTATCTTTGTCCAAGCGGTTCACCGCACGAAATTTCCGGTGCTCTCCACGCTGCTGCCAGTACGCGATCACGCCGTTGGCCAATGTCCCGCCCGCGTGGTTGCCTGTCGGGTGGACGACGAGTCCAGCCGGTTTGGCAATCACCATCAAATCGTCGTCCTCAAAGCGGATGGAGAGCGGCATCGCTTCCGGCGCCACCGTCTCTTCGGCATCCTCGGTCACCATGACCGCAATCTCGTCTCCGGCCCGCAGCTTTTCGTTTACGAATACCAACTGGCCGTTTCGGGTGATCAAGCCCTTGAATTTCGCGCGAACGAGCAGCCGGCGGGACACTCCGTAGCGCTTTTGCAGCACATCGCGCACGGTGCGGCCCTCATCTGCTTCGTCTGCGGTAAAACGTATCAGCTCTTCCAGCATGTTGTCTCTCCTTTGGGTCAACGCTGCTGTCAGTATACCAAAAAGTCCGGATATCGTCCCGCAGACTGATTGGAATCACAGTCGCTGGTCTCTCACTTCGATGACGAAAGCGTGTCCGGCATCTCCCTGGGCCCATTCGCCGCGGATGTCAAACAAGTACCAGCCCGGGCTGTCTGGCGCTTTCCATTGATTGCCGTTTTCGATCGGCTGTTCGATTTGCTGTGTTCCTAGCCATTGGGTGATGCGCAGCGATTCATCCTTGGGAGCTAGTTCGTACGTGACAGTGAGGATCGCTCCGGGATTGACGGAGAGGGGTTTCGGCTTTTTTTCGCCCACAACTTCAGGAGGTGCCGCCATGTCGATGCACACTCCTTGGTTTTCGTAGCTCCAGCAAGACGACGTGGGGATGGTGACGGCGGTTTTGCCATTCCAGGAGATGACCGGCTTCGGCGGTTCGGGGAGGCTCCGCGTGCCGGCCTGATTGCTCTGCCACAGGCCGCAGCCTGTCAAACTCAGCGCGACTGCCATGCAGATCGAAATGAACAAGCCCTTGTGTTTCATGCAATCACCTCTCCTGATAGGACGCAAAAAAAGCCGGGATGTTGCACCCGACTTGTCGTGGATAATAGGTGGTTACTGCCATACACTGGCGGGGATCGAATGGGCTGCTGCTGTCGCACGGACGTATTCTTCCAGATGATCTGCCGGGTCCTTCACCGGTTTTCCGTGGCACACCTCCAGATGCGCGGGCATCAAATCGCGGAGAAGCCAACTGCTTTTCAACGCCTCTCCCATGTCGGCTGTAAACATCGGCATCGGCCTGTAGAGCTTGCCGGCCTTTGAGGTGAACAGATCGCCTGCCAGCATCACCCGATCTTCCTCGTGGTAATACACTGTGTGTCCCGGCGAGTGACCCGGGGTAAGATACGGCCGCAATCCGGCAATGGACTCCAATGCGCCCTGCTCATTTTCAGGCAACGGTTGGACCACACCCGGCGCAATGTTCGCCTCCGCCTTTTTGCGGCGCGGATAGACCTTGTGCCCTTCGAGATACGGGATCTCCACCTGATGGGCAAAGACGGGAACTTGTCTTTCCTGTGCGATTCGCTTCACCGCTCCCACGTGATCGGAGTGCCCGTGCGTCAGCAAGATTTGCTTGAGGGGTCCGGCATTCAGCCCATCGATGAACGAGAGAATTCCCTTGGCCATCAGCGGCACTCCTGCATCCACCAGCGTGACGCCACCTTTTTCCGCCACGATCCATACGCGCACCGGGATCAACAGCCACGTACGCAAACTCCAGATGTGCTGCGACACTCGCTCTGCTTTCATCCTCTACCCTCTCCTCTTTCCCTCATGTTTTGCTTACATCCTGCCAGCAAGACCTCCACCGACAGCTCGAAAGTCGGCGAGAGCCTTTCCATCAGCTGTTCGACGGTTTCCTCCGAATGGGTATACGTCCCGATGATTCCATGCAAGGTGTAAAAGAAGAGGCGTGCGTATGCAAGACCGCGCTCCTCCGGGCCTCCTGCGGGAAGGCAACGAAGCAGCGCCTTCCTCAGCAGCTCGAACAGTCCGTTCCGCAGCTGCTGGAGCCGGGCTGTCGGTTCTGCTTCTACATCAATTCGGGACGCCTTCACCATAAAGAACAATGTGTACATCGTGCGGTTCAAAAGGCAAAATTCGATGAACGTGATACTGACCCTTTTCAGACTTTCTTCGGGAGAGAGCCCCGGGTCCGACATGGCTGTCTCCATCTTCTCCTGCAGAGCTTGCAGAGGCCCGACGGACAGCTCGTGCAGCAGAGCTTCCTTGTCCTTGAAGTAAATGTACAGGGTCGTATGCGAGCACCCTGCCTCTTTGGCAATTTCCCGAATGGAGACGGATTCGAAGCCTCGCTCGGAAAACAGCTTCCCTGCCGCTGACAATATGGCCCGCTTTGTCTCCTCAGAACGCTTTTCCTGTCTACTGCCCATATGTGAACTCTCCTTGTCAAAGTGGGTTCGCAATTTCATAACCACTGGTAACTAACCGATGGTTATAATATAACCGATGGTTACTATTCCCGTCAATACATCTTTTTCCAAGGGCGAAAAAATGGGCCGGACCGTGTCCTGCCAACAAAAAAACGCCAACCCGTTTCGGGTCGAGCGTCTCCTCCTTCCTGCCTTACGATTCCGGCCGCTGCATGATGAAGAACGTATAGCCGTAATAGGTCCCATACTTTCGGTACAAATCGATCTCCTGCTGCGTCTCATCCAGAGCCTGCTGCATATCCACCTGACCGGCGTACTCGTCGCGCAGTTTTGCGACCCGCTTTTCCAGCGGACCGTAATATTCCCACCAGCCTGATTCGGGAAGAGTAAAGCTCCCGACGAGCCGGTAGCCAGCGCGCTGCACGATCTGCTTGTTTTCTTCCACGCCCGCGATCGCAGGGTAGTTCTTTTGCCAAAAGGCCTCGATCTCAGCAGGCCGCTCGCCTGTCAGCCATGTGACCTCGGACGCAACCAGATATCCGCCTGGCCGAAGCAGCTTTCCCCACTCCCGCATGCCCCTCTCGAAGCCGATGATGTAGATGGCTCCTTCCGACCAAATCAGGTCGAAGCTCTCTTCGGCAAACGGCAGCGCGAACATGTCGGCGCACACCGTCCGGATTTTACCCTCGGCTCCATGGTCAGCGACCCACTTCTCCAGTTCGCGCAGAAATGGTTCGTGCCGGTCCACGGCCGTGATCGTCCCGTCTATCAGGCTGGCGAGCGCCTTTGTCTGCATGCCCGGCCCGCAGCCCACGTCTAGAATCTGTGGGTGTGCAGGCAGCCTGCTCAACATGCCGAATGCTTTCTTCGTACTCTCGTCGTTTCCCGGGCCTTCCCGCGGAAGCTCTTTGTGAATTTCAAAAAAAGGATGGCTGCTCATCCCCGTCACTCCTTCGTTCTCATGTCCCTTCAGAATACGACAACATTCCATTTCCATCCAGTAGCAGCCCATTCGATCGCTTGACTCCGTCGGGCCTTTTTGCGGAGCCTTCTGTATGCAAAAAGCCCTCTTCATCACGAGGATAAAGAGGGCTTGACGCTCGTCAACCGGTTGCGGGCAAAAGCTTACTTCGCCGCTTTTGCCGCTTCGATTGCGGCTTCGTAGTTCGGATGTTCGCCAGCGGCAGGAACGTACTCGACGTGTACCACTTTGTCGTTGGAATCGATGACGAATACAGCGCGGGACAAGAGACGGAATTCCTTGATCGCTACACCGTATGCAGTACCGAAGGAAAGGTCTTTGTGGTCGGACACGGTTTTCACCTTGTCGATGCCCGCAGCTCCGCACCAGCGGTTTTGTGCGAATGGCAGGTCTACGGAAACGGTCAGTACGGTTACGCCGTCCAGTTTCGCTGCCTCTTCATTGAAACGGCGAGTTTGCGCATCGCAAACGCCTGTGTCAATGGAAGGGATGACGGAGATGATACGAACGGTGCCCTTGGAATCAGCCAGGGTAACCGGGTTCAGGTCGCCGCCTACCACTGTGAAGTCAGGAGCGGTGTCGCCCACTTTGATTTCCGGACCCAGCAAGGTTACAGGGCCACCTTTGAATACGAATGCGCCTTGGCGCTCAACAACAGCTGTCATGATTTCTTCCTCCTCGCCTATGTTTCATATGTACCTTTTCATCATACCTTATTACACGCATTTTTTCACCATGCCAATAGTAGAAATTACAGATTCAGCTGCACTTTCCGGGTCGTCGACTCTACCTTTTCGATGCGCTTCACTTCATGCTCATACTCCCAGTCCGTCTTTTCGTTAAGTTCATGGCAGCGCATCAGGCCGTGATAGAGTGCAAAGACAAAGTGAACGTTCTTTAGCTCGTAGCGATGGGGATGGGCTTTAGGCAGTACGGTGTTGACGATTTCGATCTGGTAGGTGCCTTTGCTCCCTTTTTGCCTCACCGGGACGATGTAGCCCATCCGCTTCAAGACAAACCCGAAGTCGAACTGCCCTTCGTCGTCAAAGTCAACGGTCTCGTCCGAAGTCGCCAAATACTCCAGAAGCGTGCCCAAGTCAAGCAGGTCGAAGCAGGCGGGCTTCGGCATGGACAGAACCGAACCGTCGTTGTTCACAAAGTAAATATGGTCGCGGTAATGAAAGATCAGCTCGTCTTCCGGCACTTCGCCCGGGAACATCCATTGACTCTCGGGAATCAGCAGGCGCCACACCTGGGCTGGGGCCTCATAGCCTATTTCCATGGCAGGGATCCCTCCTTTTCCCTACCAGTTTTGGCAAAACGCCAATCTGCTATTCAGTGCGCTTCCCTAGCATGTAGCTGCGCCAATCCCCGTCCTCTACCCGCACGCCCATGCGTCTCACGTACTCTTCGTCCAGATAGCGGTAGACGTAGACCATCTGCTCTTCATCGGCACCGTCCAGCCTCGCCCGCACCTCGACCCGCTCATACTCGTTTCGCGGATCACCTGGCCCAAAGTACGTCTCCAGCTCGTCCAACCCCACCATGACAGTCTCATACTCATCCGGTGAAAAAAAGAGCGCTGCCCCGATTACCTCGCCGTCGCCTGGAAGAACGCCCGGATACCCTTGGGGCAAATGATAGAGTTCTCCTTCGATCCGGGCCGGGACTGCCTTATGCACATACGGTTTTACATACAGCCGATGGTTTTCAAAGCCTTCCAGCAAGGTTCCATACACAAATACAGGCACTGGCTTCCTCACATTACCCACTCCATCCGATTCATTCTCTCTCAGCCTTTGAAAAAAGTGTGTATTGCCAAGAGAAAATTTTGTATATTTATATTATATATACTTTTTTAAATTGTTTCTAACATGCTTCTAGGGGGAGAGAAACATGCAAAAGAGAAAAATCAACCGATTACTGGTCGCCAACCGCGGCGAGATTGCCATCCGCATCTTCCGCGCCGCTACCGAGCTGGGCATTCGCACGGTCGCGATCTACTCCGAACAGGACAACGTCTCGATCCACCGATTCAAGGCGGACGAGTCTTATCTGGTCGGAGCGGGCAAAGGCCCGATCGAAGCCTATCTGGACATCGACAGCATCATCGAAATCGCCAAGCGCAATGACATCGACGCGATTCACCCCGGCTACGGCTTCCTCGCGGAGAACGCGGAATTCGCCCAGCGCTGCCAAGACGAAGGTATCATTTTTATCGGGCCTTCGCCAGAGCTGATCGACAAGTTCGGAGACAAGGTCGAGGCCAGACGCCTGGCGATCGAAGCGAACATCCCTGTCATTCCCGGCACGCCTGAGCCGATCGAATCGCTACAGGAAGCGCTTCTGTTTGCCAAAGAATACGGCTATCCGATCATTATCAAAGGGGTGTCGGGTGGCGGCGGCCGCGGGATGCGCATCGTGCGCAGCCAGGATGAGCTGCAAGACTCGCTGGATCGCGCCCGCTCCGAAGCACGCTCTTCCTTTGGAAACGCGAAGGTGTATCTGGAGCGCTACCTCGAACAGCCGAAGCATATCGAGGTGCAGATCCTGGGCGATCAGCACGGCAACATCGTCCACCTATTCGAGCGGGACTGCTCCGTGCAGCGGCGCCACCAAAAGGTGGTGGAGGTGGCTCCCAGCCTGTCGCTGGATGACGCCTTGCGCAATGAGATTTGCCAGGCTGCCTTGACCCTGATGAAAAAGGCGGGCTACGCCAATGCCGGTACCGTCGAGTTTTTGCTCACTCCCGACAAGCGCTTCTATTTTATCGAAGTCAACCCGCGGATTCAGGTCGAACATACCATCACCGAGCTGATCACCGGCATCGATATCGTCCAGGCGCAAATCCGTGTGGCCGAGGGCCATGCTCTCTCTGATAAAGAAATCGGCATCGGCTCGCAGAACGAAATCAAGATGAGCGGTTACGCCATCCAGTGCCGCGTCACAACGGAGGATGCCGAGAACAACTTCCTGCCGGATGCGGGTCGACTGCTTGCCTGGCGCTCCGGCGGAGGCTTCGGCGTAAGGCTGGACGGCGGCAACGGCTACCCTGGCGCGATCATCACTCCGTTTTACGATTCGCTGCTGGTGAAAATCTCGACGTACGGCACCAGCTTCGACCAGGCCGCACGCAAAATGCTGCGGACGCTGCGCGAATTCCGCATCCGCGGGGTAAAAACGAACCTGCCTTTCCTGGAAAACGTCGTGACCCATCCCGACTTTTTGAGCGGCAACTACGACACTTCCTTCATTGATACGAAGCCGGAGCTGTTCATCTTCCCGGGCAGACAGGACAGGGGCACCAAGCTGCTCTCGTACATTGGGAATACGATCGTCAACGGCTATCCGGGGCTGGGAAAAGCCGAGAAAAAACCGCACTTCGACTCGCCTCGCATCCCGCGCACGCCGTTTGCCCAGCCGTATCCGGACGGAACCAAGCAAATTTTGGAGCGGGAAGGCGCCGACGGGCTGGTGCGCTGGATTCAGGAGCAGAAGCAGGTGCTCGTGACGGATACGACGTTCCGCGACGCCCATCAATCGCTGTTCGCCACACGTGTTCGGACGTACGACCTCGCCTCTGTCGCCGAGGCCACCGGCAAACTCGGCGCAGGCCTGTTCTCCCTCGAAATGTGGGGCGGCGCCACGTTCGACACATCCATGCGCTTCTTGCAGGAGTCTCCTTGGGAGCGGCTGCAGATTTTGCGCGAGCGGATCCCGAACGTGCTGTTCCAGATGCTTCTGCGCGGGGCAAACGCAGTCGGCTATACGAACTACCCGGACAACGTCATCCAGTCGTTCGTCAAGGCTTCCGCTGAAAACGGCATCGACGTATTCCGCATCTTCGACAGCCTGAACTGGCTGCCGGGCATGCAGACGGCCATCGATGCGGTCCGCCAGACAGGAAAGATCGCGGAGGCTGCGATCTGCTATACGGGGGACATCCTCGATCCAACGAAGACGAAGTACACCCTCGCCTATTACGTAGACCTGGCGAAGGAGCTGGAAAAGGCCGGCGCGCACATCCTTGCGATCAAGGACATGGCCGGGCTGCTGAAGCCGTACGCGGCCTACGAGCTCGTGCGCGCCCTCAAGCAGGAAATCGGCATTCCGATCCATCTGCATACGCACGACACCTCCGGCAATGGCGCGGCGATGCTGCTCAAAGCCATCGAAGCCGGGGTAGATATCGTAGACGCCTGCGTCAGCTCGATGTCCGGCCTGACTTCCCAACCAAGCCTGAACGGGCTGATCGCCAGCCTCGCCCATACGGAGAGAGACACCCAGCTCTCCCTCGAATCGTTCAACAAGCTGTCCGATTATTGGGAAGATGTGCGCCCGTACTACCAAGGGTTCGAGAGCGGGATGAAAGCGAGCAACACCGAGGTGTACGTCCATGAAATGCCAGGCGGCCAATACACCAACCTCGAGCAGCAGGCCAAAGCCGTCGGGCTGGAAGGGCGCTGGGACGAAGTCAAACGGATGTATGCCGTGGTGAACCAGATGTGCGGTGACATCGTGAAAGTGACTCCCTCCTCCAAAGTCGTCGGAGACCTCGCGCTTTTCATGGTGCAAAACAATCTCACGGAGGAAAACATCTGGGAAAAAGGAGCTCGCCTCGACTTCCCGGATTCGGTCATCCAGTTCTTCCAGGGCTATTTGGGCCAGCCGCCGGGAGGCTTCCCCAAAAAGCTGCAGGAGCTGGTATTGAAAGGTCGGGATGCTTTCACCACCCGCCCGGGCGAACTGCTGGCTCCAGTCAACTTTGCACAGGTCGCCGCGGAGCTGGAAGAGAAAATCGGCCGCGAGCCGAGCGAGCTGGACGTCCTCTCCTACATCATGTACCCGCAGGTGTACCTGCAATTCGACCAGCGCATGAAAGAGTACGGCGATCTCTCCGTCCTGAATACGCCCACCTTCTTCTACGGGCTGCGTCCGGGAGAAGAGACGGCGATTACGATCGAGAGAGGCAAGACGCTCATCATCAAGCTCGTCGCCGTCGGTGAGCTCCATCCAGACGGCCGCCGCATCATCTACTTTGAATTGAACGGACAGCCTCGCGAAATTTTCGTTCGCGATCACGCTGCCGTCGTCACGGAGCAAGTCCGTCGCAAGGCAGACCCGCAAAACCCGGCGCATCTTGGCGCGTCCATGCCGGGCAAAGTGCTGAAGGTCCTCGTCTCCGAGGGCGACAAGGTCCGAAAAGGCGAGCACCTGTTGGTCAGCGAGGCGATGAAAATGGAAACGACGATTCAAGCTCCCGCGGACGGAAAAGTCAAAGCTGTTCACGTCAAGGCAGGCGAAGCCATCGAGACTGGCGATCTTCTCATTGAAATGGAATAGCTTTCCACTATAATGGGGGTAGAACGAAAGCAGGAGGTGAAGCGCTTTGAAAGTGAAACGGATCAGCCATATTCCATACAGCCATCGGGTGGGGCGCTACCATTTCCAAATGGTTCAGGCGAAGCTCCACGCCCCCATCGATCCGATCCGAAGCTACAGCCTTCAACCGTTCTACTCCCGTGAGCAACAATGGCTGACAGCGTTGTCCGATTCCTTGGCTCGGCTGTACCGGTATTCCTCAGACCTGGACCAGGCGGCCCGCGAATTTGACCCCGACTGGAAGAAAAGCGCGATCAACCGCTACCTGGCCGGTAGCGATCCTGCTATCAGCGCCGCACCTGACACGGAACATTTGCTCGAGGCGATGAGGCAGCTGGTGAGCCGATTCAACCGGCTGCATCTGTTTCTCCGCGATCAGGAGGATGTACTCGCTACCCACAAGTTCGACACGTTCGAACGAGTTGCCGAAGCGGCAGACGGCACCCTGCAGCCATACGGTGTCCACCTTACGTCCGACGGCCAGCTTGAATTGGACGAAAAGACGTGGCGCCAAGCTGTAGCCTCTCGCTTTTCTGACTTCGCATCGGCTATGAAAGGGCTGACGAAGCAGTTTCGGGAGGAGGCCTTGCGGGTACAAAACAGCCCCCTCGGCGCTTTTAGCCGTTGGTTCGGAGATGCTGAGAGCCATACGCCTTACGTCTCCCTCTCTCCATCCAGCCTGCGTTACTGGCACGCCGCCAGCACCGGTTTGTTTATCAATCTCTTGTTCTAAAGCAAAAAAACAGGTACGCCGTCTTTTTCGGCGCACCTGTTTTTTACTTTTTGTTTTTCCAACCGTCAGCTTCGATCGATCAGGTCTTCCAGGTCAGGGTCATCGACCTTTGTCACCACAGTCGTCGCGTGGACAGTCGTCTCATCCTTCTTGCCAAACATCGCTTGCATCTTGTCCACAAACTGGGGTACGGAGTCCAGGATCCGGTCGTACAAATGGGTCGTATTTTCCAAGGGGATGGAGCGAATCCCTTGCTTGCCGACCACCAGAAACGCTACAGGGGTGATGGAAACGCCTCCACCGCTCCCCCCGCCAAACGGGTAGCCGATTGCGCCTGGATGATCGCGTTCGTATTGAAATTCGCTACCCCCTGCAGCAAACCCGAATCCAACCTTGGAGATCGGCAGAATGACACTGCCGTCCGGCGTCTCAACCGGATCGCCGATAATCGTATTCACATCGACCATTTGCTTGATGTTTTCCATGGCCGTTCGCATGAGTCCTTGAATGGGATGGTCCGCCAAGTTGCTTCCTCCTTTCGATCTATCCGCATTCATTAACATGCCCCAAAAAAAGCGGAGCATGTACATCAGCTACGCTTCCGAAGGCGCCGTTCGCCATTTCCGGACCCGACCTTTCCGCAACCGGACATACATTTTGACGATTACCGTGAGTACGTGACCCAAGCGAAAGCGGAAGACGCCGTGAAACTGCGTGCGTACCAGGGCTTGATTCCAAACCGGCTGCACGCTGAGCCGCGGGATGACCCGCATGGTGACCGAATGCGAAACAAACCCCACCAGCATGCTTTTAATCCCCCAGATGATGCCGGTCAACGCCCCGGTTTCCGGCGCCTGACCGGTTCCCATTACCGTATGCCAGTCCAGCCTGGTACAGCGAAAGCTCCGGAACAGCTCTTTGAACATCGGCTGCAGGTCGTGGACTTTCTCCAGCATCTCCCGATAATTGTGGTACCATTTGTGCGCCTGTCTTCTCGTGAAGTCCTGGACTTTTTCCTTGGTTTTTTTCTTCTGCTGGATCGTCTCCACCTTGGCGACCAGCTCTGGTCCAGCCTCTGACTGTTTCATGAACACCATGGGGACCTCGTACTTTTTGCGAATCAAGCGAAACCATGCAGACAGCTCCAGAACGACATGATCGTTTTCCCCCACCCGTCCGTAGTAGATCTCGGCCTGCATAGGAGTCATATACAACAAGAACAAAAGTGCAATCAACCCGATGATTAGCCAGCTCACAAAAAATCCCACCCCTTCCACCCTAGTATGAGTGGAACGAGTGGGAAATATGACCAACCACGGTGATTAATCGAGGACGTACACTTTTACGCCTTGTTTCATTCCGTACTTCTCCGCTTCGCTGAGAGAAGGCAGGAACAGGTCCACATGTCGCTGCTTTACGGCACCGCCGATGTCTGCGGCTACCGCATATCCGTACCCCTCAATATATAGATGGCTGCCGAGTGGAATGACATTCGGATCGACTGCCACCACACCCTCGTGCAGCGGATATTCGAGGTAAGAGAGAACCGTCGGATCGCTGGCAAAGCAATACGCCGTCGTCTGTACGGTCATGACTTCGCGAAAAGCCGTGCCGTTTTCCAGGGTTTTCTGCTTCTGCTCTTTTGGCGAAAGCAGATGCAACGCCGCATACGTTGCCGCTTCTGCCCGCGTAATGGGTACTTGCGGCTTGAGAGTGCCATCGCCATACGGGCTAACCAGGCGATTCTCAAGGGCGTAGACCAGGGGGCGCTGGTACACTTCCTGCACGCTTTCTCCATCCTGGTATTTGGCCAGCGTCTGAGCTGTCGTCGTCCAGTTTACCGTATTGACCGCACCGCTTTTTCCCATCGAACGAATCAAGATGGAGACCATTTCTTCCCGAGTTACCGTCTCATTCGGGTTGAGATCGACGCGTTCTCCGCGTTTTTGTCCATGGACCATTCCTAGGCGGTATGCCGTCTCGGCGTAGGGGGCCAGCCAGCTGCCGGCCGTTATGTCTGCGAAAGAAGATTCCGTCGATTTGACCGGTTCAATCCCTTTCGCTTTTACAAACAGGGTAAGTAATTCTCCGCGCGTCACGGGGTCATCCGGACGAAAGGCATCCATTTGACCGAGGGCGCCTGCTATGTATAACTTCTCAATGTTCGTTTCTGCCCAATGGCCTGCAACGTCAAAATAGGGGGTGGTAACATCTTCGCTGTCATTTGTCTTTGCCTCCGCCAGTGCCGTGCCCGTCATCAGCATGGCTGCAAGCGAGGCCAGGATCAGTATCTTCCTCATCATCAACCTCCGTTATTGCAAATGGGTAACGTTTCTATCATTTTATCGGATTTCGCCGCAATAACCATATACAAATGTTCCCACCTCTTCCTGCTCCCCCAAAAAAACGCCCTTGAGCAGGCTGATTGGCCTGAATCAAGGGCAGCTGTTTTCGTTATCGGGCGAAAATATGCTTTCCGATTTTTTTGATCTGCGGACGTGTCCAAATCCAACCGGACGTAGCTGTATCCGGGTTGAAGTAGTAAAGAGCTCCATTCGTTGGATCCCATCCACGCACAGCATCCCACACCGCTTTATACGCCGTGGCATTTGGAGTCAGCCAGAACTGTCCATCGTCCACTGCCGTGAAGGCGTACGGCTCGAAGATAATGCCTTTGATCGTGTCGGGAAAATCGGCAGATTGCAAGCGATTCATCGCGACTGCTGCGACTGCCACCTGACCTTCATAGCTTTCCCCGCGTGCCTCGGAGTACACGAGTTGGGCGAGGAGCTGCATTTCCGTCCGGTTGACGGATACTTTTTTCAGTACGCTCCATGTCCGGTTCCCGACGATCCCATCTGCGGACAATCCGTAATTTTTCTGAAACTGCTTGACGGCATAGAGGGTATTTTTGCCATAGATGCCATCCAGTTTGTCATGGTAAAACCCAAGCAATTGCAGGCGGTATTGCAAATCCCAAACATCGCTGTTTGCGCTTCCTTGCTGCAATGGAGTTGCGGCAAACGATTGGGCAGGCATTACGGACGCTACGGTCAAAACTGCCAGCAGCAGGGTAGTCAGCGTTTTTTTATTTAACCACATGAACATTCCCTCCTTCCGCATCATTTTACAAGTGATGTGAAAGAAGGTTCAATTCAAGCATTTTTCCAGCCGAGCCATTACTCTCCTATTTACGACGAGATCTCTCGCGGACGAATTTCGAGTCATGGCTCCCGATCCGGATTTGTTTTCCTCTTAAATTAAGAAGAAAGAGCCCCGAAGGACTCTTTCTCGCATCCAGGTATTCGTTTGTCTGCTGCCCACTTTGGAACAGCGGCAAGCACCTGAAATCCTTACGCGCGGCCAGCCAGTTGCTGTTCTGCAAAGCTTACCAGGCGCTTGGTGATTTCTCCCCCGACGCTACCGTTTTGACGGGAAGTAGTGTCTGCGCCAAGCTGCACACCAAACTCAGATGCAATCTCATATTTCAGTTGATCCAAAGCTTGGTTAGCTTGTGGCACCAAAAGATTGTTGCGGGAGCCTCCGTTGTTTGCCATTGTATCTCAACTCCTTTGCTCATGGATTACTGCTAACCATTGTTGTTAGCAGCATTCAATGTGCAAGCGGGTTGCCTACTGAATGCCACTAACAACATTCCTGGCTGCACTTCTTACGGGGAAGGTCTGTCGTGTCGATTCTCCTTCACCTCCTCGCCGTTTGTAGCTTTAATATGTGTGAACAAGAAAAGGTTCATTCGTACTCTGATTATTTTTTCACTGCCAATTTATAGGGTTATACCCTCAGCAAATATTCCGCGATCTGCCTGGCGGACTCCGGTCGGCGCAACGGCTCCATTTGTTCCACTGCGTGCTCCCACTCTTCTCGCACTCTCCATCGGCCAATCGTCTCCCGAATTTCTTCGGGCCGCTCAGCCAGCACCGCAGCGCCATGCTTGAGCAAAAAAGCGCAATTTTTCCACTCCTGCCCAGGCAGCGGCTGATACAGGATAAGCGGCGTTTTCAACGCAAGGGCTTCGGCACAGCTGATTCCTCCGGGCTTGGAGACGTAGGCGTCCGCTGCGCCGATCCATTGCCAAATCTGCGGCTCGTAGCCTTTCATTACGAAGCGGTGCTGGCTGGCTCTCCGACTCGCCCACTCTGTCAGGCGATGATATAACGCGCTGTTGTTTCCGGTGATGACGATAATTTGCAGAGGCTCCTCCATCTCTGCAAGCTCGCGCACCACCTGCTCCATCCCACCGCGTCCGCCCTCCCCGCCGCTTATCAGTACGGTAAATGGCTCCGGGGACAGGCCGAGCTGCCGTTTCCAATAGGACTTGTCCCTTTTACCCGCCTCGTGAAACACGGGCCGGACCGGGATGCCGAAAACACGGATGGCATCCGGCCGTACGCCAAAGTCGCTTTCCAGCACATCTGCCAACTGCTGATGGGCCACGATGTACGAGTCAATCTCCGGATGTACCCAAAACGGGTTGATGTGGTAATCTGTGGGCACGCTGACCAGGTGGAACGGCTTGTCCATTTTTTTCTTGGCCATGGCGAGGGCGGAAAGGCAGTACGCATGCGTCGCTACTACCACATCAGGCTGCTCCACTCTCAGCAGCTGCTCCGTCAAGGTTTGGGAAAGCCACCAGGCGAGAGGTCGTTTCAGTGTGGCGCCCCATAGACGCTCGCCCTCATACAGCCGCTGCCAAAGCAAGGGAGCATGGCGAAGCATCCCCATATAAAAAAGACGGGACAGCTCCCTGAGCGCGGGACTGGCCGTCTCTAATCCGCCTACCACTTTTGCCGACAAGGTTCCCCCGCCGCCGTACCGCACCGCCTCTTCCAAAGCGAGAGCCGCCATCCTGTGACCGCTACCTGCCCATTCTTCCGTCACCAGCAGAAATCGTTTTCCCATCACCGCGAGCCTCCAAGGGTTGTATGCTCGCTTGCCCCGTACCGCTGCAGCAGCATTTCCTTGGACATGTATACCCGCTTGAGCGGCATTTCCGTATCCCATGTCTGCACCCGACGTTTGCCATCGGGATGAATGATCCGAAGCAGCAGTCGTAAGTACCACCTTTTGTAACGGAAAAACCAGTTCATCGGCACATCCGAGATGGAAAAGCCCAAAGGCTGGACCCCCTTATGCAGCATGGTCGTACCGACAATCCCTTTTACTTCTTCCTTTTGCGCCATCGATTCCAGATAGCTCGCCAGCTTGGGTAAAGACTGCATGATGTGGCGCCTTAGCAGCAGGGCCAGACGCAGCTCATCCTTGACCCCTTTGCAAAGCGTGGCAAAGTAGTAGTTGTGGATATGGATTTTCAGAATGAGATCGCCGTTTCGAATGACTTGCTGATCGTCAGTCACCAGGGTCTCACCCCGGTACCGAAGCAAAACGACGCGGAAGATGTTGGCTCCCTTTTCTATGTACCTCAGCCGCGTACAACGCTGGTAAACGTCGTCCCACAGCCCCCAGAGCGTCAAGAGGCTCGAATTCATCTGCATCCGGATCCTTTCTGGCCCTATTTTTTATGTAGTATGCCCCAGAATGCAGCCCTCTCATCAGCCCGTCACGCTCTTTTTATTCGTCCCCACACCATGACAAGGACCGCGATAATGCCAGGCAGCCAGGCATGATTGAGCATGAGCGGATTGATCCATTTCCATACGTACGGATCTTCCAGACACATATCCACGGCCGTGAAAGCGAGTACCCCGCCTCCCGCAATCACCAGCCAGCTAAAGCGGTTCATCAGTCTCGCTACCAGGGCACTGCCCCACATCAAGAGCGGGATGCTCATGACCAGCCCGAGGATCACCAGCCACAAATCCCCGTGAGCCGCTCCCCCCACTGCCAGCACATTGTCCAGACTCATGACAAAATCAGCCAGAATAATCGTCCGTACTGCCTGGCCCACGGTTTGGCTGCGAGAAACCTCTGTCAATTCTTCGCTTTCCCCCATCATCAGCTTGCAGGCGATCCACAATAGCATGAACCCGCCAATCGCTTTTACCAGCGGGATATCCAGCATCCAGGTTGTCATGCTTGTCAGTAAAATGCGCAGCAATATAGCTCCCATCGTGCCGTACATCACGGCTCGCGTCCTCTCATGGCGAGGCAGTCCCCGGCAGGCCATCCCGATCACAACGGCGTTGTCGCTGCTCAAGACGAGGTCAATCAAAAAAATATGCACCAGTCCCAGCCAAAAATGCTCCTCCATCTCCGCCTCCCTGGTCAACCGATGTCTGTCCATTCTACTTTATGCGACTAGAATCGGACTCATGAGTGAATACTTTTCCGAAATAAGGAACTTTTTAGCGGATTTTGTAGATAAAAACTTCCATAAAAAAACATTTTATTGCGAAATTAGGAGAATTATACCTTGTCTTTCCCTACCCTTTTCCATTACGATTTGATTGGGGTGGATAAGAGATGGTGGAAACTGTGACGCTTAACCTTTTTCAAGTTTCTAGGAAAATTCTAGATATGGCACCAAATATTACCACACTCTGGATGCAGGAAATTGTCCGCAGTATGGAAATCCCGGTAGCAATCCCGCGCGATTTTGCGGAAAAGCGTACGGTGCTCTTAGCTCGATATCTGGTGGAAAATGTAGACCAAGATATGCAGACTTGGTCACTAGATATGGGAGAGTGGCTGCGTTCGCAGGAATTCCCCTTCTCCTCCATATTGCGCACGTATCAACTTTATCGGAATGTATTCTGGCGCGTTCTTCAGCCGGAACTGCAAAAATGGTCGTTAGCCCCATCCGATATGCAATATCTGGAGACCCAGCTGGGCAAAGCGATGGATGAAAGCGTTTTTTGGGCTGTATACCATTTTGAGCAGATGATGAATGAGGAGCTGGTTCAAAAGGAAGAAACCATCTCCTATTTGCACAACGACAAATTGACCATGCTGGGGAAAATAGCTGCCAACATGGCCCATGAATTGCGCAATCCGCTCTGCGCGATCGAAGGATTCTTAAAGCTGATCGGCGAATCGACCAAAGATCAGCCGAAACTACAATCATATATTCAAGTCGTCATGCACGAATTTGAGAATTTGCATCGGCAGCTAACCGGCTTCCTGAGCTTTTCCAAAAAACCGATTCTCGATGAAATTTTTAAAACGGTTCAAGTCGAAAGTTTGTTTGAAGAAGTGGAATTGCTAATTACCCCCCGATTGCTGGGAGAAAACATACGCTTCGAAAAACTAATCCACCCCTGTTCTATTGCTTGTTATGAGGAAGGCCTGAAACAAGTCATCGTCAATCTGCTCAACAACGCCATTGATGCCGTACAGCATCGCCCGGACAAATGTATCCACGTGATCGCCACCTCGTCGGATGGCTGGCTGTACTTGAGCGTGGAGAACAATGGTGAGATGATCCCGCCTGAGATTGTAGAGAGCCTGTTTCAACCGTTTTTTACAACCAAACAAAACGGGACAGGCATTGGGTTGTCCATTTGCAAAAACATCATCGAAAAGCATAACGGCACCATCCATTGCGACTCCAATGAGAAGCGCACCCGTTTTGTCGTCTCGCTTCCTCTCGAAACGGCGACTGCCGAGGAGCTGGACCAGTCCTCGTGACTCGGACAGAAAAAAGGCCCCCTGGTGGCCAGGAGGCGAGGCAAGAGATCCGTTACCGAATGCTTGGTAAGCGATCTAAGGCTTACTCTACACGAAAACATATGTTTCTACCACTTAAAAGATTAGACACACTTCGACATCTTTACAGGATCCGAGTTCCGTTCGTCAACGGATAACCGGGTCCTTTTTGCTTTCCCATTCTGCTCTCTTCTCCTCTCTGCAGGAAGGAAGCAACTCGATCTTTGAACACAAAAAAACAGGGAGCCAAAGGGCTGCCCTGTTCTCGTCATATGGAGCGGGTGATGGGAATCGAACCCACGCGACCAGCTTGGAAGGCTGGGGTTCTACCATTGAACTACACCCGCACGGAATCGTATTGGTGCCGAGGACCGGACTTGAACCGGTACGGGAGAAACTCCCGACAGATTTTAAGTCTGTTGCGTCTGCCCATTCCGCCACCCCGGCAAAGCAAGAAAATGATGGGCAAATCATGGTCGGGAAGACAGGATTCGAACCTGCGACCCCTTGGTCCCAAGCCAAGTACTCTACCAAGCTGAGCTACTTCCCGACAAGCTGATACCAATCATCTTACCACAGAAGATCGTGGAAAGAAAAGCGTGCCCTGAGAGATTCGAACTCCCGACCTTTTGATTCGTAGTCAAACGCTCTATCCAGCTGAGCTAAGGGCACATATTATTATATGGAGCGGACGACGGGTCTCGCTTCCACTGGCGCCGCTGCGTCGAAACGCTTCCTGACAAGCCAGATCGGAAGTACCCGAGCTGTTCTCCTTATTCGATCTTCGAGGGTGAACCCGGAACGGGTGAGAGGCCTGAAGATCATCATGGAGCGGACGACGGGTCTCGAACCCGCGACCTTCGCCTTGGCAAGGCGACGCTCTACCAATTGAGCTACGTCCGCATATTTGCAAAGCTTATTTTGGTTTGGTGCGGTCGAGAGGACTTGAACCTCCACGGTGTTGCCACCACTAGAACCTGAATCTAGCGCGTCTGCCAATTCCGCCACGACCGCATTTTGAAGTTAACGCTCTCCGATCCTGGAGAGTAAAAACTGGTGAGCCATGAAGGACTCGAACCTTCGACCCTCTGATTAAAAGTCAGATGCTCTACCAACTGAGCTAATGGCTCACAAAACAAGTGGTGGGGAGAGACGGATTCGAACCGCCGAACCCAGAGGGAGCAGATTTACAGTCTGCCGCGTTTAGCCACTTCGCTATCTCCCCACAAATGGTGCCGGCAATAGGACTTGAACCCACAACCCCCTGATTACAAGTCAGGTGCTCTACCAATTGAGCTATACCGGCGTACTTATTTATTTTACCAAATCATTCATAGATATTCAATGTTTTTTTCATAGAGATTAAACATTCTTCATATCCGTGAACGCAATGCCATCTCGCTAAAAAGATGGCGGAGCTGACGGGACTCGAACCCGCGACCTCCGGTGTGACAGACCGGCGTGAACTCCAACTTCACCACAGCTCCATATTGAATGCACCCTACGGGTACTCCGATCCTCCCTTACCTCGAAGTGTCTCAAGGCAGTATAAGGAGAAAAATTGGTTGCGGGAGCAGGATTTGAACCTGCGACCTTCGGGTTATGAGCCCGACGAGCTACCGAGCTGCTCCATCCCGCGACGATCAGGACGATCAAGTGTCAGCGTTGCCACAGACGCGGCGCTTTAAGCTGACCGACCTTATATCCTGTCAGTGGTGGAGGCTGACGGGATCGAACCGCCGACCCTCTGCTTGTAAGGCAGATGCTCTCCCAGCTGAGCTAAGCCTCCAGAATTCCCTACAAAGTGACGTTTAAGCTCTGAAGCATATTCCGAATACTTTGCGGGGGCCCCAACAACTGACTTGTAAGGGCATTATATGGTGACCCGTAGGGGATTCGAACCCCTGTATGACAGCGTGAAAGGCTGCTGTGTTAAACCGCTTCACCAACGGGCCATATGGATTTTGTATCTGGTGCTCCCGACAGGAATCGAACCTGCGACCTCTTCCTTACCATGGAAACGCTCTACCGACTGAGCTACAGGAGCAAGAATAATGGCTCCTCGGGACGGACTCGAACCGCCGACCGATCGGTTAACAGCCGATTGCTCTACCAACTGAGCTACCGAGGAACGTTGAAGAATCTTCATTCCTTCAAAACTGAATACGCATGTATGCAAGGATTGTGTGGATAAGCCCTCGACCGATTAGTATTCGTCAGCTCCACGCGTTGCCGCGCTTCCACACCGAACCTATCAACCTCATCGTCTATGAGGGGTCTTACCAGCTTAACGCTGTGGGAAGTCTCATCTTGGAGGGGGCTTCACGCTTAGATGCTTTCAGCGCTTATCCCGTCCGCACATAGCTACCCAGCTGTGCCACTGGCGTGACAACTGGTGCACCAGCGGTGCGTCCATCCCGGTCCTCTCGTACTAAGGACAGCTCTCCTCAAACTTCCTGCGCCCGCGACAGATAGGGACCGAACTGTCTCACGACGTTCTGAACCCAGCTCGCGTACCGCTTTAATGGGCGAACAGCCCAACCCTTGGGACCTACTTCAGCCCCAGGATGCGATGAGCCGACATCGAGGTGCCAAACCTCCCCGTCGATGTGGACTCTTGGGGGAGATAAGCCTGTTATCCCCAGGGTAGCTTTTATCCGTTGAGCGATGGCCCTTCCATGCGGAACCACCGGATCACTAAGCCCGACTTTCGTCCCTGCTCGACTTGTAGGTCTCGCAGTCAAGCTCCCTTCTGCCTTTACACTCTACGAATGATTTCCGACCATTCTGAGGGAACCTTTGGGCGCCTCCGTTACCTTTTGGGAGGCGACCGCCCCAGTCAAACTGCCCACCTGGCATGGTCCTCTCGCCCGATGAGGGCGACGAGTTAGAAACTCCGTACATCAAGGGTGGTATCCCACCGACAGCTCCACAGAGGCTGGCGCCCCTGCTTCTCAGCTTCCCACCTATCCTGTACATGATGCACAAAGTTCCAATACCAGGCTACAGTAAAGCTCCATGGGGTCTTTCCGTCTTGTCGCGGGTAACCTGCATCTTCACAGGTATTATGATTTCACCGGGTCTCTTGCCGAGACAGCGCCCAAGTCGTTACGCCTTTCGTGCGGGTCGGAACTTACCCGACAAGGAATTTCGCTACCTTAGGACCGTTATAGTTACGGCCGCCGTTTACTGGGGCTTCGGTTCAAAGCTTCGCTTGCGCTAACTCATCCCCTTAACCTTCCAGCACCGGGCAGGCGTCAGCCCCTATACTTCGCCTTGCGGCTTCGCAGAGACCTGTGTTTTTGCTAAACAGTCGCTTGGGCCTTTTCACTGCGGCCCCCTCGGGCTATAAACCCTACCGGGGCGCCCCTTCT